>CAYYBN010000015.1:0-17334 GCA_964470225.1 uncultured Methylotenera sp.
GAGCCTATGAATGCCGAAAAAAAGCTGCGTATGTTTAAGATGTTATGCCAGATAGGCTTCAAAGAGATTGAAGTCGCGTTTCCATCGGCCTCGCAAACCGACTTTGCGTTTGTGCGTATGTTAATAGAGCAACAACACATTCCAGACGATGTCACCATTGAAGTACTGACACAGGCACGTGAACCTTTGATACGCCGTACCATGCAAGCCATCATCGGTGCCAAACGTGTGATTGTGCATGTATACAACGCCACTTCACCCACCTTCAGAGAGGTAGTATTTGGCTTATCGCGTGCAGAAGTGAAAGCCATGGCGGTTGCCGCCGTGCAACAGGTCAAAACACTGGCGGCCGACATGCCGGATACCGAAGTGGTGCTGCAATACAGTCCAGAAACCTTCACGGCGACCGAGCTCGAATTTGCAAAAGAAGTGTGTGATGCCGTTACCGAAACCTGGGACGCGAATCCGCAACGCAAGGTGATTATTAACTGTCCGGCCACCGTGGAAGTCGCTACCCCCAATGTCTATGCCGACCAGATTGAATGGATGCATACCCATCTGGCACGCCGAGATAGCGTTATTTTAAGCCTGCACCCGCACAATGACAGAGGCACGGCCGTGGCGGCGACTGAACTGGGTTTGATGGCGGGTGCAGACAGCGTGGAAGGTTGTCTGTTTGGCCATGGCGAGCGTACCGGTAATGTCGATCTGGTAACACTGGCGCTGAATATGTATACACAAGGCATCCACCCCGGCCTAGATTTTTCCGACATCAATGCCATTGGTCGTACTGTGGAGCAGTGCACGCAAATCGAGATTCATCCGCGACACCCTTATGCTGGTGATTTGGTATTTACTGCGTTTTCGGGCTCGCATCAGGATGCGATTAAAAAAGGCTTTGCTACACAACCAGCTGATGCGCCCTGGCATGTGCCTTACTTGCCCATCGACCCGAAAGACCTGGGACGCAGCTACGACTCAATTATTCGCGTCAATAGCCAGTCTGGCAAAGGGGGGGTGGCGTATCTACTGGAAAATCAGTATGGCATTGTCATGCCGCGGCGCATGCAAGTGGAATTTTCAGGCGTGGTGCAACAGTACACTGACCAGCATGGCAGTGAAGTGAGCGCCGCCACGCTGTGGCAACTGTTTCAGCGCACCTACATGCTACAGACGCCAATCACACTGCAATCGTTTGCACTTGAAGCTGGTGGTCAGGGGATACGTCTGTTACTGCAGGTGCATGATGCACCGGTGGCGGTGAGTGGGAGAGGCACTGGTCCGCTGGATGCCGCGGTGCATGCACTGCATGGTTTGGGTATACAAATGCAGATACGCAGTTTTGAGGAGCGCGCGGTGTCCGCCAGTCGCGAGGGCGGTGAGGCCAAGGCTTATGCCTTGATGGAGGTGGCAGTGGCTGGTCAAACGGTGTTTGGTGTTGGGATGCACACCAACATGGTCTCGGCCTCACTGCACGCACTGATAAGTGCATTGCGTGACGTGTCTCCGAATCGTGTGACTACAATATTGCAAGAGACCGCGATATAGTCCTTGTCAGTCGCGCGATGGCAATAGTTGAGCTGGATCTAGCGGTTTGCCTTTGTAGCGAATCTCAAAATGTAAGATTAGGGGATTTTTACTGGTCAATGGCAGGGTGGCAACTGTATCTCCCAGACGTACCATACTGCCCTCGGGCAGTATGGTACTGCCTTGATGGGCATAGACTGAGAGTAGATTGCTGTTGTGTTTGATTATAATAAGTTTGCCAGTGTTCCGTACATCGGCACCGCTGTAGATGACTTTCCCTGACGCGGCAGCCTGCACGGTTTGGCCGGGAGTGCCAGCAATATTCAGGCCTTTATTGCTCGTTTCATCATAGCCACTCACGCGCTTGCCCTTGATTGGCCATTGCCAGCGTATGGCGTCATCCGCTGTTTTTTCATAGTCAGTTGCTGCCAGGGCGCTAGACTCACTCTCTGGCATGGCTGGCCGAACTTTGTCCCTACCTGCGCTACTGCTCATGCGAGATGCATTGCCAGTTTCAGGCCCCGCATTTGGGTTTGAACTGGTGACAGGTTGCTGGCGCTTGAGCGTGTCGTTCAGGTTGATTTGCGGCTTTACTTCAATACCGGGTGGTGTAATACGGCCGGTTATCACATCGGCCTCGTTAGCTATCGTCGTGCCTTTATCTTCAATGCTTGCCGGCTTGCCTGTGTCGTCAGTCAGCCGCAGGGTTTGACCAGTCTGCAAACTGTAAGGCGGATTTAATTGGTTGTAAGCGGCCAATTGCTTGAATGGGATATTGTATATTTTGCTTAAGCCATACAGTGTGTCGCCTTGCTTGACGATATGTTGATGCTTGTTGGTACTGGGTGGCGTGACGATGGCGGCGCTCACGGATCGGTCAGTGCTGGTACTATCCATGACCGGGACGGGCATGCTCGAATTCACCGCACAGGCCGTTAGCAGACAACTGAACCAGCAGCGTTGCCAACGGCTTGGCTGGCTAAAGACATTCATACTCAACACTGATATTCCTCTTTAAAGCGGGCGACCACATTAACCTGTTCCAAGAAAGATACCCTCTGGGCGCTGCATAGCCTGTGATTGACTCAGTTGATGACTGACCAGCCTAAACCCCAATCAGTCTTAAGATAGTACCGTTCCACCCAGCAGGGGCACAAATCTGACCGGCTCAACCACTGTTTGCTGAACCCCCTGCGCCGAACGTTCTACCACGATCAAGGTTTGTTCATTGCTACCGACCGGGATGACCATACGGCCACCCACCGCCAGTTGCGCAATTAATTCGGCGGGTACGTGACTGGCTGCGGCGGTGACCATAATGCCATCAAATGGCCCATAGGCCTCTAGACCAACACTGCCATCGGCATGGTCGAGTTTAACGTTTTTACATTTAAGGGTACGCAAATGCGCACGCGCTTTCATCACCAGTGGCCGAATGCGTTCCAGCGAGTAGACCTCCTGACAAACCCGTGACAGTACGGCAGTTTGATAGCCACAACCAGTGCCTATCTCCAGGACTTTACCTGGCGTTTGACCATGCCGTAACAGCTGGGTCATTTTGGCGACAATATAGGGCTGGGAAATGGTCTGACCATAGCCTATGGGTAAGGAAACGTCCTCATAGGCACGTATAGAGAGGGCTTCATCAACAAAAATATGCCGCGGAATTTCAGCCATGGCAGCAATGACCACCTCATCCTGGATACCTTGCTCGCGCAAACGACTGAGCATGCGTTCGCGCGTGCGGCTTGAGGTCATGCCGATGCCAGTGTGGTTTTGCTTGCGTATGACAGCCATGGATACCCTAGCTGCGCACTTGCAGCCATTGTTGCAGCGCAGGCAACTGACTGTATTTGGTCAGGTCGACCTGAATCGGAGAAATTGAGACATAGCCATTAGCCACGGCAAAAAAATCAGTGCCTGCACCGCCATCATTTGGTTGACCTGCCGGGCCTACCCAGTACATGGGTTCGCCGCGAGGGCTGGTCATGCAAATGACCGGTTCAGCTTTGTGACGTTTACCAAGGCGAGTGATTTGTTCACCCTTGAGTTGCGACAGTGGTAGGTCAGGGACATTGACATTTAACAAGGTAGGTTCTGCCAGAGGCTGTTGTTGCATACGTGCCACCAGTTGCACCGCAATTTGTGCTGCGGTGCCAAAATGTGTGGCCTGATGTTGCGACATGGAGATGGCCAAAGAAGGAATACCCAACAAATACCCTTCCGTCGCGGCCGCCACGGTGCCGGAATACAGTGTGTCATCACCCATATTGGCGCCGTCATTAATGCCACTAATCACCATGTCGGGCATGTGTTCCATCAAGCCGGTGAGTGCAATATGTACGCAGTCAGTGGGGGTGCCGTTGACATAGAAAAAGCCATTGCTGGCTTGTTTGACTGTGAGCGGACGGTCCAGCGTTAACGAGTTACTGGCACCACTGCGGTTACGTTCAGGTGCAACCACCATGATTTCTGCAATTTTGCCAAGTTGTTCGGCCAAGACATGCAGACCAGGTGCCAAATAACCGTCATCGTTAGAAAGCAAAATTTTCATACCCATATTATATCGGGTTTATGCCTGAATTCGGCAGCAGTGCTTAAACAATCTGGCTAGCTGGGTTGCCCATCGCGCGTGCTGCTGAACTTGGCATAACTGAGGGCAGCCGCGAAAAACAGCACACTTAGTAAGATCTCAAGCATGGCCAGCGTTTGTGCCGGTCCGCGTTCAGACCAACTGCGTACTATACCCTCGGTAAAGTACAACAAAATCAGCATGGCAGACCATTGATAGGTGTAGCGTTTGCCACGCAACACACCAAATAACGGTGCCAGTAGCGGTAGGCTTTTCAAAAACAGTAAACTGCCGCCAGTACGCAAAGGCGCCCAGAATATCTCCCAGCCCAGACAAAGCACAATTAACCCAATCAGGCTGATACTGGCCAGCATGCGACTGCGTTTAAGCCATGTCATTGAGGATGTAACTGTCATCATTAGGCCTGTGCCTTGCAAGCGTTTGACAATGCCACCAGCGCCTTGCGCGCATCCTGCGCGTTCAGAACCGGTTCGGGGAGGCCCAGTTGGGCAAAGTCAAAACGTAATCGCCCATGGTGGTCCCCCGAGGTATAGGTGACATCAAAGCCTTCAGCATCCATGCCGGTCATGTTGGCCTGGTCTACCGTAATCCGATGTACATGCTGGCAATACAGGCGCAGGCTGTCCGCATGGTCTGCGTTCATGTGTTCGATAATGCCGGATTCCTGCGCGGCCAGCATTGAATTACTGAGTCCCTGATTCAGCGCCTCGCCCTCAAACCAGCCCATGCGACCAAACCCGGCGATGTAGCGCACGTGGTCTACCCGGATGCGGTAAAAGTGAAAATCATGCATGTCGAAGTAGGTCTCGGCTTGCGGCAGGTAGCGCAGATAACGGGCACGTAAATCCGGGTCATGTTTGTCGCAGGCAATGGCTTCGCCCATCAGGGTCAGTCTGGCATTGGCCTGTAAATCTTCCGCACCTGAAAACACCAGTAGCGACACTTTTGGATTTTGCAGGATGTGTTTGGTGTGTTCAGCAAGGGTACTGATTAAAATCACCGGTTCGGCTTGATGATTACACACAAACGGTGCGACCGAGCCAAACGGATAACCGGGATATTTAACGGCATGCGTGGATAACATCGCATGGCGGGTGCCAAACAAAAACTGGCGTGCTTCGCGGGCGAGGGCGGCAGACATGGGTAAACTCCTCAATCAAGTTTGCAATTGGAGTGCCGTTTCTGCCAAACGTTTCCCTAGCGCCATGCATAGCTTTTTCTCGTCATCGGACAAGGGCTGATCATCCATGGCACCACCGATATGGCTGGCTCCATAAGGCGTACCGCCGGTTTTGGTGGCGGCCAGTTGCGGCTCGGAATAGGGCAGACCCAGCAACAGCATGCCATGGTGCAACAAAGGCAACATCATGGTCAGCAACGTGGTTTCATTGCCGCCATGCATGGAGCCGCTGGAGGTAAAGACGGCGGCTGGCTTACCGATGAGTGCGCCTTTTAGCCACAAGCCAGAAGTACCATCGAGAAAATATTTCACCGGTGCCGCCATATTGCCAAACCGCGTTGGACTGCCCAGCGCCAAGCCTGCACATTGTTCAAGGTCCTGCAAGGTCACATAGGGCGCACCAGAGGCCGGAATCTCTGGTTCAGTCGCTTCACAATTGGCAGATACCTTGGGCACGGTGCGCAACTTGGCCTGTGCCCCAGCCACACTGTCCACGCCACGCGCAATCTGCTGCGCCATGTCGCGCACGGCACCGCCTTGAGAGTAATACAGAATCAGGATGTGAATCATGTGGTGTGTTGCCTTATATGGGCAGATGTGCGGCGATGTCAAAGATGCTTGGTTGCCAGTTCGGTGGCCTTGCCAGTATACGTCGCCGGTGTCAGCTTGAGCAGGTAGTCTTTTGCTTCTGCCGGAATCTGCAAGGTCTGGATAAACGCTTGCAGCGTTTGCTGGTTGATACCGCCTTTACCGCGGGTCAGTTCCTTGAGTTGTTCGTAGGGGTTTTCAATCCCGTAGCGGCGCATCACGGTCTGAATCGGCTCGGCCAGCACTTCCCAGCTATGGTCCAGATCTTCGGCCAGTCGTTGCGGATTGATTTCCAGCTTGTTCAGGCCACGCAGGCATGAATCGAAACCCAGTAAAGCGTACCCAAAGGCGACACCCATGTTGCGCAATACAGTAGAGTCGGTCAGGTCACGTTGCCAGCGCGAGATTGGCAGTTTTTCCGCCAGATGGCGCAAGATGGCGTTGGCCAGACCCAAGTTGCCTTCGGAGTTTTCAAAGTCAATCGGGTTGACCTTGTGCGGCATGGTAGAAGAACCGATTTCACCGGCTTTGACTTTTTGCTTGAAGTAACCGACCGAGATATAACCCCAGATGTCGCGGTTCATATCAATCAGGATGGTGTTGATACGTGCCAGCGTATCGTAGATTTCTGCCATGTAATCATGGGGCTCAATCTGGATGGTCATTGGGTTATAAGACAGTCCCAAAGACTCGACAAATACCTTGGCAAAGTTTTCCCAATCAAAATCCGGATAAGCCGAGAGGTGTGCATTGAAGTTGCCAACAGCACCGTTGATTTTGCCAAGAATCTCGTTGGCTTGCAGTTGTTTGACCTGGCGTTGCAAACGGTAGACCACGTTGGCCAGTTCCTTGCCCATGGTAGTGGGGCTGGCGGTCTGGCCGTGGGTGCGTGACAGCATGGGCTGATCAGCCAACGCGTTAGTCAGTTCGCTCAAGCGGCCAATGACCTGTTGCAGGCTGGGTAACATGACACAGTCACGGGCGGTTTTGAGCATTAAAGCATGCGACAAGTTGTTGATGTCTTCCGAGGTGCAGGCAAAGTGAATAAATTCGCTGGCGGTTTTAATTTCCGGGTTGCCGTCGAATTTCTCTTTCAACCAGTATTCCAGTGCCTTAACATCATGGTTGGTACGTACCTCAATGGCTTTCACCTGGGCGGCATCGGCTTCACTAAAGTTGGTAATGGCCGCATCCAGCTCGGCAATGGTGCTAGCACTGAATGGGGCAATTTCCACCAATTCGGTTGCTGCGCTCAGGGCTTTCAGCCACTCAACTTCAACTTTGGCACGGTGTTTAATCAGTGCAAATTCACTAAAACAGGGGCGCAGCGGGTCGAGTTTGGTCTGGTAACGGCCATCGAGGGGCGACAGCGCATTGAGGGTGGTGAGTGACATAACAAATAGGCGTATGTGGCAAAACAGCTATTTTACCCAAACCTACCCTGATTGTCTTTGCTTGTGTACACAGGTTGTGTTTAATGCAGTGAGTCGCATGACAATGCGACGAGAATTTATAGGGGAATGTAGCCTTATTTCGCTATTTGCCCACGCAAATGCACTGGCATAATGTCCAGCGATGATGACACATTCCATGCCATGATGATGCCACAGAGCATACACTTTCGCTTGCGCAGCCTGCTGACCTTGGCAGTTTGCATGGCCATGCTTGCACAGTGGCTGCCAGCTGGTGAGTATGTATTGGTCCTGCTAGAAAAAGTCAGGCAGCGCTACAGCGAGGAGGCTTACCAAAACCTGCAGGCCTTAACCACGCTCAGTGAGCAGTTGCGCAATGCTCCCGAGCAAAACAAATTGTTGCAGATAAATGCATTCGTGAACGAGCATGTGCAGTTTGTGGATGATGCTGATTTATGGAATACGCAAGATTATTGGGCCAGTCCACTGGAAACACTGGGCCGCGGGGCGGGTGACTGTGAAGATTTCAGCATTACCAAATACATGCTGCTTAAAAAGCTGGGCATCACACAAGAAAAATTGCGCATGACCTATGTCAAGGCGACCTTGCCATCGGGTAATGTTCGTGCGCACATGGTGTTGGCATATTATGCAACGGGCACCAGCGAGCCACTGATACTGGATAACTTGTCCAGTGAGGTGTTGCCAGCCTCGCGTCGCGGTGATCTGGCGCCGGTATTCAGCTTTAATGAAAAAGGTCTGTTTCTGGCCAATATGCCAACGGTACGCGCAGGTTCGCCAACCAATATTTCCAAATGGCGCGATGTACTACAACGTATGCATTACGATGGACTGGATTAATATGTGCAAGTGTCGCGAATGGTTGAAGGCAGGTGTCAGGTGTTAGTTTCAATGCGTTTACGTTTCCCGTGCTTTACCGCAACTTATCATGGCTGTCTGTCTGCAAAGGGTGTTTTATGTCACTAATCAAACAAATACGCATTGCAATTACATTCATTATTTTAATGGTGGCGGCTGGTTGTTTATTGCTCAGCGTCTACGATGACCACCGCTTTATGGCCGAGCAATTACAAAAGAAAAATTCCGACAATGCCAATGCGTTGGCCATCACCTTGTCAAATATCCAGAAAGACCCGGTGACGGTGGAGTTGATTATCAGCGCCCAGTTTGACATGGGTCATTACCATCGCATCGCCATCATAGGCCCTGACCAACATGTGCTGCTGGAGAAAATCAACCGCCATTCGCCTTCCATGGCACCTGTCTGGTTTAAGCGCTGGCTCCCTTTGCCGGTGGCACCCGGCGTAGCCGCCATACAGTCGGGCTGGAAACAATACGGTACGCTGGTGATGGAAAGTGAACCAGCATTGGCGCATGACCAGTTATGGCAAACCAGTCGCCATGCCTTGTTGTGGACCTTGCTAGTGGCTTGTATCAGCTATGCCGTGGCCGGGTTCTGGTTGCGTCGCATACTCAAGCCTCTGGATCAGGTGATTGCGCAGGCCGAGGCACTGGGCGAGCGCGAATACATCACCATTGCCGTGCCCAAAACACTGGAGTTTCAAAAGCTGGTGCACACCATGAACAGCCTGTCAGGCCGCGTTCGCCAATTGGTCACCGAGGAATCGCAACGTCTGAGCGTGCTCAACCAGCAAATCAACTTTGATGAAGTGACCGGGCTGATGAATCAGGTGCACTTTTCAACCACGGTGGCTGCCACGCTGAAAAACGAGCAGTTTATCGAGGGGGCCGTGTGGTGGGTGCGTGTGGCCAACCTGGCTGAAATTGACCATACCCTGGGGTACAGTGCCACCAACCAGCTCATCCGCCAAATTGCCCAAGGCTTGCAAAGCATGGTCAGTCAGCATCCACATTGGGTATGCGGACGCTTGGCTGGTGGCGTGTTCGCTGTGTTTAGCAAGGTCAAAGTCGATGATGTGGCGGTGGCCTTGTCGCTACGTCAGTTACTGGAACAACTACATGCCCGGCATAGCCGCATGCCGGTACAGTTTGTACTGGCCCATTGCCGCACCCACCATGGGGAGGCCTTCAGCGACATGCAGCAAGTCATGCAATTTATTTTCGATTTGTCCAAAGCGCAGCCAGCCACCAATGTGCGCGTGATGAATGCCAACAGTATTGTGGTCAACCGCGATGACTACTTGGGCCAGTGGCGTCAACAGTTGCTGCATGCCATTGAGCACCGGCAAATTCGGCTGGAACGGTTCCCGGTATTGAACAAGCAACTGGGGTTGTTGCATCACGAGTGCGTGCTGCGTTTGCAACAGTCTGGCAGCGACCAGTGGTTAAGCGCCGGTGCATTTATCGACTGGGCACAGCAACTGGGTCTGTTACACCGTCTGGATGCGCTGGCGCTGGAAGCTGCCTTGCTCATGCAACTAGATAGTGCCGAACCCATGAGTTTGAATATTTCGGCCGCGGCCATGCAAAGCCCGGACTATTTGCATCAGTTGCGCACCTTGCTGGCCAGTCATCCTGGCCCGCTGGCCTTGAGCCTGGAGGTCTCTGAAGAAACCGCTTTTGCAGCCTATGAGCACTTCAAACCGTTTGTGGCTGAAGCCAAGGCGCTGGGTTGCAAGGTGGGGTTGGAGCATGTGGCCGGTCATTTGGCACAACTGGGCGACTTGCATGAGCTGGGGCTGGATTACATCAAGTTCGATGCCTCGCTGATTCGCGATGTACATCAACGCACCCAGCAACAGTCTTTGCTGCAAGGCTTGTGCCTGATGGTGCGTACCATGGGTGTGTTGCCAATTGCCGAAGGCGTGGAGTCTGAAGAAGAACTGAACTGCCTGTTGCAACTTGGCTTTGAGGGCCTGACTGGCCCCGCGGTGCGTCTTGGGGCGGTTTAGCCGTGGTTACAAGCAACAATTATGCGTTGGGTGCTTACCAAGCCCGCCTGACATGGCCTATACTCCTGCACTGTAATGGCACCAAGGTCATGGCCTGCAGTGATGGCCTGCCGTTTAAATCAGGTGTTGTCTGACTTTTCCATTGACTCAATTTTAAGAATATCAATCGCCATGCAAACCATGCCTTATTTTGAAGCCAGTGCCGCAGACAGCTTGCTGGAATGTCTGCTTTATCTTTGCCGCCATCATCGTATGGCCACCACCCGGGATGCACTGGTGGCCGGGTTGCCACTGGAGCATGGCAAACTGACCCCTGCGCTGCTTAAACGCGCAGCCGAACGTCTGCAATTGTCGCTGACGGTAGAAGAGGGCGGTATCCCGGCGCAACTGGATGCGCACTGCGATATATTGCTGCTGCTTAACCATGAGCGAGCGTGTTTGTTAACAGCTGTAGATCCCGAGCGACAACAAGTAAAACTGGTGTTTCCTGACCTGAGTACAGAGCCAGTGACCATACCGTTAGCGTCCTTGGTGCCACATTTAACTGGCTATCGCATTGCCATACGTCAACCACACCAGTTTGATGCCCGCACGCCGGAAGTGGGTCGTATCCGCAGTCAGCACTGGTTTTGGGGCGTGATTGCCGAGAACAAAGGCATTTACCGCGACGTGATGGTGGCAGCGTTTTTTATCAATCTGTTTGCACTGGCCATGCCACTGTTCACCATGAATGTGTATGACCGTGTGGTGCCAAATAAGGCGTTGGAAACCCTGTGGGTGCTAGGTTTGGGCGTGGTGCTGATTGTACTGGGTGATTTACTGTTGCGTTCCATGCGAGCCTACTTTCTCGATTGGGCCAGCGCCCGCGTTGACGTCAAACTCAGCGGCCGTATCATGGAAAAAGTACTGGGTACCCGCTATGCCGCCAAACCAGCCTCAGTAGGCTCATTCGCAGCCAATTTGCGCTCGTTTGAGAGTGTGCGTGACTTCATCACCTCGGCAACCGTGACTACCCTGATAGACCTGCCTTTTGGTCTGATTTTTCTGCTGGTGATTGCCTGGATCAGCCCGTTGATGGTGCTGCCTGCGCTGGTGGGCGGCGTACTAATGCTAGTGTATTCGCTCAGTGTGCAGGTCAAAATGCATGCGCTGTCAGAAACCATGTACCGTGCCAGTGCCCAGCGCAATGCAACCTTGATTGAAAGTCTGGTGGGTCTGGAAACGGTCAAATCGCTAGGCATTGAAGGCTTGATGCAAGGGCGCTGGGAGAAGTCGGCGGCCTTTTTGGCTGAAGTCGGTAGCAAACTCAAGTTATTGTCCACCTCGATTAACCATGGTGCCTACGCCCTGCAACAAATCATCAGTGTGGCCATTATTATCGTCGGCGTATACCTGATTGCCAACGGTGACCTGACCATGGGTGGACTGATTGCCTGCTCGCAGTTGACTTCGCGTGGTTTGGCGCCCATCTCGCAAATGGCCAATCTGCTGACGCAGTATCATAATGCTGCCACTTCGCTAAAATCGCTGGATGAGGTCATGAGTCGCCCGGATGAGCGCGGCGCTGATGTACATTTTCTGTCCAGACCGGCATTTAGGGGCGAAATCGAGTTTAGAAATGTGTCATTCAAATATCCCGGTAGTGATGAACTGGCGTTGAACCGCGTGTCGTTTAAAATCAGTGCCGCGGAACATGTGGGCTTGATTGGCCGCATGGGCTCGGGTAAAACCACTATCAACAAACTGATTCTTGGTTTATACCAACCCACCGAAGGTGCTATTTTGATTGATGGTATAGATGCCAGACAGATAGACCCGGCTGAATTGCGCCGCAGTATTGGTTATGTACAACAAGATGGGCATCTGTTTTATGGCTCGCTGCGCGATAACATCACCATGCGTGCGCCGTATGCGGACGACGCAGCAGTGCTGGTCGCCGCGCGCATAGGCGGCATTGCTGATTATGTTAATGCACATCCCAAGGGTTTTGACCTTGAAGTGGGCGAGCGTGGCGAAACCTTGTCTGGTGGTCAGCGACAGGGCGTGAACATCGCCCGTGCGTTTATCAGCCAGCCAGCCATGATTTTGCTGGATGAACCCACCAGCGCCATGGACCATTCCGGTGAAGAGCATGTCAAGCAACAGATCATGCAGGCCTCACAAGGACACACGGTGATTGTCATCAGTCACCGCGCAGCCATGCTGGATTTGGTCGACCGCTTGATTGTGATAGATGCGGGTCAGATTGTCGCTGATGGTAAAAAAGACGATGTCACCGCCGCATTGCGTGCGGGTAAAGTGGGCAAGGCAAGGTAAACACGATGTCAGACAAACTATTCGAAAAAATTGGCCAACTCACCAACCCGCAAGGTCGCATTGCCCGCATGGGATCGCCATTAAACCGCCTAATAGACCGTGTGGTGGCCACGCAGACTGCTCAAGGCAAAAACTGGCTTGAGCAGGCGCAAGCCGAATTGCGTGAGCAACGACTGGTGAATGCCAGACGCGTACTCAAGGTGATTCAATGGCTGGTACTGGTACTCTTTCTATGGGCCGCTTTTGCCAAAGTGGACGAGGTAACCCGAGGCGAAGGTCGTATCATTCCATCACGGCAGGTACAGGTGATACAGTCGCTGGATGGCGGTATTGTCACCGAATTGCTGGTCAAGCAGGGGGATAATGTCAAACAAGGGCAGCCTCTGGTTAAAATCGATGAAACCCGTGCTATTTCATCATTAAAAGAAAATGAAAGTCAGTATTTGTCACTGAGTGCCAAGGAAGCGCGGCTGAAAGCACTGGCCAATGGCACTTCTTTTCAGTTGTCCGAGCAAATACAAAAGAAGATTCCCGATATTTATTTACAGGAGTTGCAACTTTACAACACCAGCCGGCAGGAGCTTGATTCACAGGTCAATATTGCGCGTGACCAGTTGTCGCAACGTGAGCGTGAGTTGTCTGAGGCGCAATACAAGCGTGAAGTCGCGGTGAAAACCTATGAGTCCACCACCAAAGAGCTGGCGGCTAACCGGCCTTTGCTGAATAGTGGAGCCGTGTCTGAAATCGAGATTCTGCGTTTGGAGCGTGAAGCCAACCGCGCCAAAGGCGAAATAGACCAGACCTCGGCGCAAATGGGACGCATTAACTCGGCCATCTCCGAAGCCAGACGTAAAATCGCGGAAGCGCAACAATCGTTTAACAGTAAAATTCGTGTTGAACTGAATGAAACCAGCGCTAAGATCAACAGCTTGACCCAATCAAGTGTCGCTTTGTCAGACAAAGTCAAGCAGTCAACACTGGTGTCCCCCGTCAATGGCAAGGTCAGCAAACTGTATTTCAATACCGTTGGCGGCGTGATACAGCCTGGCAAGGAGGTGATGGAAGTGGTGCCAACGGACGACAGTCTTGTCGTAGAAGCCAAAATACAAACACGTGACATTGCATTTATACGACCCAATCAGCCCGCAGTGGTTAAACTGACGGCTTATGATTACACCATCTATGGCAGTCTGGACGGACTGGTTCAGGATATTGCTGCCGACTCAACCATTGACGACAAAGGCAATGCCTACTATGTGGTCAAAGTCAGAACTTTGCAAAGCAATCTGGGCGAACATTTGCCCATCATTCCCGGTATGGTCGCGCAGGTGGATATACTTACCGGCAAAAAAACGGTATTGTCTTATTTGCTTAAACCTGTTTTAAAAGCCAAATCTTACGCCTTGACGGAACGTTAGCGCATGAAACATATTTTTATCACCACGATGAAACAGCCGCTGCAAAGCTGGCTAGGTGCATTTCAGTCGGTGCAATGTTTCGACCGGGTAGAGTCTATGCCCAAGTTGTCCGCGCATGAAGAGGTGATGTTTTGGGTGCATGCGCAAAGTGAACAGGATGCGCAATGGCTGGTGTACATGCAAAAAGTATTGGCCTTGTACCCGCAGTCGAAGGTGGTCATCGTGTCCAACTATCCTGATAAAGCGGAAGGTCTGCGGGCCATAGGCGCTGGCGGTGTGGGTTATTTGCATGCGTATGCACACAGCCAGATGCTACAGGAAGTCTGCAACGTGGTCACCCATGGTGGCTTGTGGTTAGGCAAAGAGTTATTGCAATTTTTAATCGGTTCTACTGTGCAACGGGTACAAACTTCTGAGGCCCACTTGAGTGAAGTGACCGGTGCCTTGACCAAGCGTGAGCGTGAGGTAGCGATTGAAGCTTCCAAAGGTCTAAGTAACAAAGAAATTGCGCGCAAACTGGATATTTCTGAGCGTACGGTCAAAGCGCATTTGACCGCTGTGTTTGAAACACTCAACATCAAAGACCGCCTGCATTTGGCACTGGTCTTGAATGGGGCTTCTACTTCTGGCGGCCTGTTACACTCCCATTCAGGCGACTACTCGCCCACGCAACGTAAGCAAATCAATTAGTTAAACTTGTCTGTTTCGGTCTGTGTGAAGACCGCATTTTAGGCATTAGTGGCATAAATTTTTTTTAGATTGCGTGCAAATTTGCAAAAAAAATCCGCCAGTCCGTATACAATTTTGTCCAAACTCCCTTGTTAGCCCCAATTACTGTGGTTATACTCAATCCATTCAAGTGGGGATTGTCTCGTATTTATTGGTGAAAGCTTCAAAATGAAAATCAAAAAAATTGTATCGCTAATTTTAGTCGGCTTATTTTCTTCGTCAGGCATTGCACTGGCTGAAGGGCCAGAAACACTGCAAAAAATGATAGAAAAAGCCGTGACTGAGAACCCTGAAGTTCAAGCCCGTTATCATGCGTTCAAGGGTTCCGAATATGATCAAAGTGCTGCCAAAGGAGGGTACCTGCCCAAGGTTAATGTTGATGCTACTTCACGTAATCAGGAAAAACAAATTCCGAATATCAATCGCACGCAAGCACCTAATACGCAAGGTACATTGACTATACGCCAGATGTTGTTTGATGGTTTCGCTACCCCTGCTGAGGTAAATCGCCTCGATCATGTGTCTAAGGCTCGCTATTATGAATTGCAGGCACAAATGCAGAGTATCGCGCTAGAAACCGCGATTGCTTATTATGATTTACTGCGCTACCGTCGATTGGTAGCCTATGCTCAGGACAACTTTGTTACCCACAAACAAGTCTATGACCGTATCAAATCGCGTGTTGATGCTGGGGTAGGTAAGCGCGTTGACTTGGAGCAAGCCAGCGGTAGACTGGCCTTGGCAGAAGCTAACTTAGTCACTGAAAATAACAATTTATACGATGTGGCTGCACGTTATCAGCGTCTGATTGGTGAGTTGCCACCGGACACTATTTCTGAAGAGGGTATTCCGACCAACAGTTTATCTGCGAACGCAACTGAAGCACTTGAACTGGCTTATAAACAAAACCCAAACATTCTCAGTGCAATCGAAAATATTGTTGCGGTCGAACAATCAGTGCGTGGTCGCAAATCACAATTTTACCCTCGTCTGGATCTGACAGGGCGGAAAAACTTGTTTGCAAATAATGCAGGTGAAAACAGTTTCCTTGCGGCAGACAGTGTTGAGCTGACTGCGAGTATCAACCTGTTCAACGGCTTTTCAGACCGTGCTCGTATTGATTCTGCCGTTGAAGACTTGAACCGTTCACATGATTTACGTGACAAAGCGTGTGTCGATACACGCCAACAGGTATCGATTGCCTACAATAGTATCCTTCAGCTGAAAGACCAGATTGCCTACCGTAAAACACACCAGGAATCGATTGAGAAAGCCCGTGTAGCTTACCGTAAACAATATGATATCGGGCAGAGAACGTTGCTAGATTTATTGGATACCGAAAATGAATATTTTCAGGCCAGACGTAACCTGACGAATGCTGAAATGGATTTGGCTTCATCTTATGCAAAAACCTACGCTGGTCAGGGCGAGTTGCTAACGAAAACTGGCGTTGCCCGTGCCGACTTGAATGACATGCCCCATGAGGAATATTTAGACCGAGAAAATGTATGTAAAGCGCTGGCCCCTGTTCCATTAAACATCAATAAAGAAGCCTTGTTGGCGAATGCCAAACCATGGGCAGATGAGATGATTAAACCTAAAGAATCTGCGCCTGAAAAAATGGTACAAAAATTTCTGCCTAGAATCCTCTTTGAAACAGACAGTGCTGTGATTATGGAGTCCTCTTACAAAGACCTGGACATCACCTATGAAATCATACAAGGTTGGGGTAAAGACCGTATTGAAGTGGCTGGTCATACCGACAAACGGAACACTTCTCAAGAACGTTACAACCAGCAACTTTCTGAACGCCGTGCGAGAGCTGTGACCGATTATCTGGTGAAAAAAGGCTTTGATGCCAAGCGATTAACTGTCAAGGGGTACGGTTTTAGTAAACCAGTTGCGGAAAATGACCCTGTTAGTGGCAGTGATTTGAATCGACGTGTTGAGGTCATTCGCTATCAAAAAATTGCACAGTAGAGTGTTTGACAAGCACAAATAATGAAAAAAAGTAAAACAGGTCACCTTTGACCTGTTTTTTTTTGATGCAACATGAGTATTGTGAATATGATTATCGTGCAAGCTTAAGACTTCAGTACAATAGTTTTTATCTGCCCAACCCTGTTTAATCTGGTTAATTCAATGAATGAACAAGGAACGGCATTATGCAAGCGTTGGGTAAAGTAATTCATGTCAAAGGCTTGGCCATGGTGATCGATGCTCAGGGATTACGACATGTGCTGAAGCCAGGTAATTTGTTGCAGTCCACAGATCAAATTATCACTGCAGCCGGGTCGTCAGTCAAAGTGGAGCTAATGAATGGTGGCTTGGTGGAGTTGGCAGAGTCACAAACCGTGCAACTTAGCGATGATCCTGCACAATTAAGTGTATTGGATGCGACACAAAACACAGTTAATCAATCTGTGATGACGGCCTTGCAACTGGCCATCGCTAATGGACGTGATCCGCTTGAGGTGTTGGAAGACCCAGCAGCCGGAGCTGCGACCAGCGAGGGAAATGCCAGCTTTGTTAATCTGGAGCGGATACAAACCGATGTAGCTGCCGCAGCTGGGCTTGACGGTGGAACAGCAAACCTATTCGGTGGTTCAGTGACCAATTCCACGAATATCATTTATGCTTCTGATGCGCCGCCAGTGCCAACAGTGTCGAATGTGAG
>CAYYBN010000016.1:0-17180 GCA_964470225.1 uncultured Methylotenera sp.
CATGGATCTGAAACGCGGCATCGACAAAGCAGTGACCGCGATTGTCGATGAACTGAAAACCCTGTCCAGACCCATCACCACCAACAAGGAAATCGCCCAGGTGGCATCTATTTCCGCCAATGCCGATCATGCCATTGGTCAGATCATTGCCGATGCCATGGAAAAAGTCGGCAAGGAAGGTGTGATTACCGTCGAGGAAGGCAAATCGCTGCAAAACGAGCTGGATGTGGTTGAAGGCATGCAGTTTGACCGCGGCTACATCAGCCCCTACTTTATTAACAACCCGGACAAGCAGGTGGCGGCACTGGATGAGCCGATGATACTGCTCTACGACAAGAAAATCAGCAATATCCGCGACCTGTTGCCGACGCTGGAAAACGTGGCTAAAGCCAACAAACCGCTACTGATTATTGCCGAAGATGTAGAAGGCGAAGCATTGGCGACCTTGGTGGTCAACAGCATGCGCGGCATCCTCAAAGTGGCTGCGGTGAAAGCGCCAGGCTTTGGTGACCGTCGCAAAGCCATGCTGGAAGACATTGCCATCCTCACCGGCGCCACCGTGGTCTCCGAGGAAACCGGCATGCAACTCGAAAAAGTGTCCATCGAACATTTGGGCCGCGCCAAACGCGTTGAAGTACACAAAGAAAACACCATCATCATTGACGGTGCAGGCGATGCCGCCAAGATTAAAGCCCGCGTGCAGTCCATCCAGACCCAAATTCAGGCGGCCACTTCTGACTACGACAAGGAAAAACTGCAAGAACGTGTGGCCAAACTGGCGGGTGGTGTGGCCGTGATTAGAATCGGTGCTGCCACCGAGGTTGAAATGAAGGAGAAAAAAGACCGCGTGGATGACGCCTTGCACGCCACCCGTGCAGCCGTGGAAGAAGGCATTGTTGCTGGCGGCGGCGTGGCGCTGTTGCGTGCCCGTAGCAAAATCAGCGCACTCAAAGGTGACAACGATGACCAGGAAGCCGGTATCCGCATTGTGTTACGCGCCGTGGAAGAGCCGCTGCGTGCCATTGTGAAAAACGCTGGCGATGAACCCTCAGTGGTCATCAGCAAGGTATTGGCAGGCAGTGGCAACTACGGCTACAACGCCGCCACCGGCGACTATGGCGACCTGGTAGACACCGGCGTGGTGGACCCCACCAAGGTCACTCGCACGGCCTTGCAGAATGCCGCCTCGATTGCCGGGCTGATACTGACCACCGACGCCACCGTGGCCGAGTTACCGAAAGAGGAAAAACCGGCACCAGCGATGCCTGCCATGGATTACTAAGGCAATACGCTAACACAGCCTGTGTTGCTAGCCCCGCAAGGGGCTTTTTTTATGTTGCTTAAGGCCAGAATTTCGCTAGCGAAGGCGGTAAGATGCCACTATACTTATGTTGCAGTGCATGATCATGAATAAGGGTAACCATGGTATTGCCATTGCCGGGCAAAAACGAATCCGGGGAGGGGTTTATGGCCAGTATTGAGGTGGTTGAAACCAGTCCATTTTCATTTTCGGTGACCGTGCATGGCGCACACACCACCGTGCATCAGGTCAGTGTTCGACCAGAGTATGCCGCCCACCTGACGGCTAACCAGCATTCGCTGGTGACATTGGTCAGTGCTTCGTTTGCGTTTTTACTGGACCGAGAATCGAATAGCAGTATTTTGCGCAGCTTTGACCTGAGTGTGATTGAGCGCTATTTTCCTGAATATCCCAAGAGTTTATCCCGCTACTTCTAACCCATTACAGGCCTGACCTGACTTGACTCTCTGCTGCTTTTAATACCATGCCAGACCTGACACAAAAGGCCCAGATTGCCGCCGTAGATTTGGGTTCCAATAGCTTTCGGCTGGAAATTGGCCGGGTGATTGGCAACCAGATTTTGCGTGTGGACTACCTGAAAGAAGCGGTTCGTCAGGGCGCAGACCTCGACGAAGAGCGCAACCTGAAACCACAAGCTTTTGAACGTGGCCTGAAATGTCTGGCGCGGTTTGGCGAGCGTTTAAAAGGCTTTCCACCTGAATGTGTACGTGCCGTGGCCACGCAAACCTTGCGCGAAGCCAGCAACCGTGAACAGTTTATCCAGCAGGCACAAGCCGTGCTCGGCTACCCAATCGAAATTATTTCCGGTGTGGAAGAAGCACGGTTGATTTATCAGGGCGTCAGCCGTATGTTGCCGCAATCGGATGAACGCCGGCTGGTCATCGACATTGGCGGCCGCTCGACCGAGTTTATTCTGGGGCGATCATTTAAGGCCGAAGTCACTGAATCGCTACGTTTGGGCTCGGTCGGCTGGTCACAAAAATACTTTGCCGATGGTCAATTCAGCGAGCGCCATTTCGAACGCGCCGAAATTGCTGCCGAATCCATCATCGACATGATTGCCGAACGCTACACACGTAAACATTGGCAGGTCGCCTATGGTGCATCGGGCACTGTCGGTGCAGTGGCCGATGTGCTAACAGCCATGGGCCATGCCGCTGATTGCATCACCCGCCCGCAACTGGATACGCTGAAACAGTGGCTATTGCGCGCCAAGTCGGTCGACAAACTGGAGTTGCCTGGACTCAAAGACGACAGACGCGTTGTGATTGGCGGCGGGCTGGCGGTACTGATTGCAGTGTTTGATACCCTGCATATCGATAACCTCCGCGTAGCCAATGGCGCACTGCGACATGGCGTACTGTATGACATGCTGGACGATGCGCATGTACATGATGATTTGCGCCAAACCTCCATTACCAATTTGTGCCAACGTTTTGGCGTGGACATGACGCAAGCGCGTCAGGTGAGCGAAGTCGCGTTGTTTTTTTACGATGCCATGCAAGCCTGCGACAGCAAAAAGCCGCTGCTGCATTGGGCGGCATTGTGCCATGAGGTGGGTTGGGCCATTTCACACAGCGACTGTCATCGCCATGGCGCTTACATTCTGGACAATACCGAGCTGATGGGCTTTGCCCAGAGCGAGTTACATACCATCAGTCTGCTAGTGGCCGCGCATCAGGGCAAAATTCGCAAAGGTGGCATAGACCTGGATGACCCGGAACTGGTGTGCCAATTGATTGCCTTGCGTCTGGCAGTGATTTTTTGCCATTCACGCCGCCTGCCCGACCTCAGGCAGATTCAATTATCGCATCATAAGCAAACCATGCGTTTGCAGCTACCGGCAGGCTGGCCTCAGCAACACCCACAGACCCACTACCTGCTGGAAGAAGAAAGTCTACTTTGGCAGAAACTGGGCTGGTCTATGCGGATTGAAATGGCGAATTGAAGCACCGCATTGAACTGCTAAGTAACGAAAGCCTATGAACAGTGCAGCGTAGCTAAACTCTACCCGTTACCTAACTTCAGCGTGCTTACCAATTTTGCAGTAGGCCTACAAGCGACGACTTGCACCAACCCTCAATCAGGACTTCTTTTTATCGTTTTTGTCATCTTCCTCACGCAGCTTGGCCATTTTTTCACGCCATTCCAGCAATTGCTCGTCTTCAATTTCCAGTTGCAGGGCAATGGCTTCTTGCGGTGTGAGCTTTTCCTTTAGCACGCGCTTGGGCAATTTGCCCGCCATGCGTGACAAGATACGCTCGGCTTCACTTTCGCTCAGTTGCTCGACTTTGCTCAGGTAGTCCGGATTTATTTTTTCTTTCATTGCTTCTCCCCTAGGGCATAAACATTTTATTGTTGGTGTAACGTCTGCGCATCTAAAAATTAGTTGCGCAGTTGTAACACCCAGTCCATCAATGGTTGCCATTGCGCCATATCCACGGCCTGGGCCGATTGTCGCAACTCAAATATACTCAAGCCTTCTTCAGCAGCGGTGACATACACTTGCGAGGCACGCAACATGGTCAGCACCGGAAAACCGCTGTCATCCATAAAGGCCAATAAACGTTCGCTGGAACGGCTGCGGGCATTGACACGCATACCAACCAAACCCACAAAGGTTTTGTGTTTGCGCACAGCTTTTTCCTCCGCCAGCATGGCCAGAAACTCGCCACTGGCGCCTACATCAAAGGCAGAGGGTGACATGGGTACCAATACCAGATCGGCGTCCGCCACCGCATCGCTGATTTTCTTTTCTTTGCCTGCCCCGGGCGAATCTTCCACCAGCCAGTCGGCTTTTTGCACAGCAGCGGATGACAACAAGTCGGCATCAAACACCTTGACTACATGGTCAGGTCGTCTGGATAACCACAGACGGGCGGATTGTTGACGGTCACTGTCTAGCAAGACCACCTTATGACCCAGCGCCGCCAGACAGGCGGCTAAATTGGTTGCCAGGGTACTTTTGCCACACCCGCCTTTGGTATTGGCAACGAGAATTCTGGGCATTGTGTTCTCCTGCGTAAACAGCGTGCATTTTGTCACGTTCCTGTGCTTCATGACATCACAACTGTGTGAACTTTTTATGACAATTGACGCCACATCAAAACGATATAAACTGATTTCGATATTGTGAGAGGAACCCAACATGTCAAGCCAGAATAAAGTCGTCAGTGCATCGAAACCGCAAGCAGCGAGTCAGGCCGCAGCGACCCCTGCGCGTGATCAGCCAGCAGGTGTTAAACCGAGCAGTCCCAAGGCGTCTAGCAAAGCCGCCAAGCCTGTTAAAGCAGCTTCAGCCAACTCTGTGAAAGCAAAAGCAGCAGCTACAGTTAAAGCGTTGCCAAAAGCGACGGTCAAGCCAGTGCCGGTTAAGCTGAAAATGGAGCGTGACAGCTTTACCATGCCTAAAGATGAATATGCCCAAATCGCGGCCTTGAAAAAACGGCTGGAGGCGCTGGCACGCCCAACCAAGAAAAGTGAGTTGTTGCGTGCCGGGTTAAAAGCGCTGTCAGCACTGGACAATGCCACCTTGCTGGCCAGTCTGAATAGTCTGGCGGCCATCAAGACCGGTCGCCCGAAACAGTAAGCGGCAAACTGCCAGCGCAAAACAGTGACTTAAGCCAGTAAGTCGGGTGACTGTACGCTGAACAACTGATAGGGGATGCCGGATTTTGGCAACCTCAGCCACCAGACCGCTGCTTTTTTTATGGCCAATGTAGAGGGTTCTACGCCCAAGGCATGGGCGGCTAGCAAGCCTATCCAGGGCTGGTGGCCTACCAGCAACAGGTTGTCGGCAGAACGCATGGCGAGCCACGGCAAAATCTGCTGCAAGGATTGTTCTGGTGCCAGACAATCCGCTTGTTGCCAATGGCCGGGCAAGAACGCTGCGGTTTCCAGTGCACGTGTGGCCGGACTCACCCAGCATTCGATGTCTGGCGGACTATATTTTTTCAACCATGCGGCCATTTGTTTGGCCTGACGCTGGCCTTTTTTGGTCAACGCCCGTGCCAAGTCGGACTGACCATGTATTAACACTTCAGCATCGGCATGGCGCCATAACAACAGGTTACGAATGGTCATGCGGTCTAGTCTGCCAGATACTGTTGTAACAAGGCCTGCTGACAAGCCAGTGCAGGCGTCTCTTCCGATGTCGGCGTCACTCGGGTGTAATCGCCCGCCTCGCCCAAAGTCCAGGCTTCAACGTTGTCTTGCAGGTAATTATGCAAACTTTCTTGTAAGATGCGTTGTTGCAGTTGCGGGCAGCTAATCGGCCAGGCCAGTTCCACGCGTCTGGCCATGTTGCGGCTCATCCAGTCTGCACTCGACAACCACATCAACGACTCACCATCCAGCATAAAATGGAATACACGGGAATGTTCCAGCAAACGACCCACCACCGAGCGTACGCGTATGCGCCCATGCAAGCTGGCATGCGTCACCGGTAAAATGCAGGCACCTCGCACAATCAGGTCGATCTGCACCCCGGCAGTGGCGGCTTTCATCAACGCCTCCACCAATGGCACATCGGTCAGCGCATTCATTTTGGCAATGACGCGTGCCGGTTTATCTTTACGCGCCAGCCGGCTGGCTTTATCCAGCAGTTTGATTAACGTTTGATGCAAGGTAAACGGAGCCACCAGCAAATGGCGCATAGTGGGTAACGGCAACTCGCTGGTCAGGTGACGAAACACCGCTTCCATTTCGCGGGTCAGGCTGGCATCGGCAGTCAGCATGCTCCAGTCGGTATACAGTCTGGCGGTTTTCGGGTTGTAATTGCCGGTAGACAAATGGCCATAGCGCACAATGGCCTTGCCCTCACGCCGCATAATCAGCAGCATTTTGGCATGGGTTTTCAGGCCGACTACGCCATACACCACTTGCGCACCCACCGATTCCAGCGCCTCGGCCCAGTTGATATTGGCTTCTTCATCAAACCGCGCCTTGAGTTCTACCACCACCAGCACCTCTTTGCCCCGGTGCACGGCTTCTTGCAACAGGCGTAACATGCGCGGGTCGGATCCAGTGCGGTAGATGGTCATGCGGATGGCCAGCACTTGCTCGTCTTTGACCGCCTCTTCCAGCAGTTGCACCACCACCTCGAAACTTTGAAACGGTTGATGTATCAGGCGGTCGGCAGTACGCATTTGCACCAGCAAGGACTGGCTTTTATGAATGCCGCGCGGCCATTGCGGTTGAAACGGCACAAACTTCAGCGCATCCCCTTTGGCCATGTCGGGCAACTGAATCAGACGTCCCAAATTGACCGGCCCATTGACACGGTACAAGGCCAAGGGAGGTAGATTGAACTGGTTGAGCAAAAAGTCGGAGAGGGTTTCATCGCATTCCTCGGTGACTTCCAGCCGCACGGCCTCACCATACTGGCGATGCGCCAATTCCTTACGCAAGGCGGTACGCAGATTGCTCACGTCGTCTTCATCGACCTCAAGGTCGCTGTTACGTGTGACGCGAAATTGCGAGAAATGCAGGATACGCGCGCCCTCAAACAAATGGTCCAGATTGGCGCGAATAACGCTGGTCAGTGAGACAAAGCATTGCTCACCTTGGCTAATATTGGCAGGCAATTGCACCAGACGCGGCACCACACGTGGCACTCTGACGATGGCGATTTTCTCTTCATCGCCCACTTGTATGCGCACAATAAAATTCAGCGATTTGTTGGCGACTTGCGGGAATGGATGCGACGGATCCAGCGACACCGGCATTAAAAATGGCAACACTTCGCGTTTGAAATAGTTGGCCACCCACGCCACTTGCTCGGCCGTACGCACGGCACCAGAGACCAGATGTACCCCTCGGGTCGCCAGTGCTGGCATCAACGCTGTGTTGAATAACTGATACTGACGTGCCACCAGGGAATGCGCCATGTCAGCCACCCGCTCACAACTGTAGGCAGTGACCGCGCCATGCGCCAACCCCTGTTGGTAAGCCTCCATTTGCAAAGGCATGCGTACTTCAAAAAACTCGTCCAGATTGTTGGAGACGATGCACATAAAGCGCAAGCGTTCCAGTAAGGGGTAGTCCTCGCGTTCAGCCAGCGCCAGCACACGCGCATTAAAACTGAGGATACTCAAATCGCGGTCGAGTAGCACCGGAGCGTTATTTTTCATGGCTTATATTGTAGCGACTCAGCAACGCAGAAAAATGACAGTTTTGTGAAATCACAATATTTACGCAAACGACTAAGCGCTCGTCACACTGGTCATGCTCAGGATTGTTTGACGCATTGTTCGATACCAGTATTGCCGCCTTTAAATGCCGGCTCGAAATAGAACTTTCTGAAGGTCCAGCGGCCTTGACGATTCTTTTTGAACTCGGCGATACCAGTGCCAAAGTCATGCGTAGCGCCACCGTATTCGCCGTTTTGCATGGGCAACGCAAAATGCATGGCCGCATGCATGCCATGTACTGCGGCATGGCCTTTGTAAGTACCGTATTCGGCCACGGCCAGTTCAAAGTCATAGCTGGCATCTGCGCCTTTGCTGTGTTCCGGGCGCAACTGCATGGTCACGGTGCCAGTGTAATTCCCTTCATGCGCATCCTTGCCAGTGCAAGCATACACCCCGCTAAAGTCTACTGCGCTGGCTTGCCCTGCCAGACCAACCAAACACAACGCTACCAACCATTTCATCAAGGATTCCTTTCCATAGACATTATTCCGCAGGTCTAACGCGCAAAAAACGCGCAAATTTGGGTTTACCGTGTTTGCTGACATCGCGATAGGTATAGGTCACCTGACTACCAATTGGCGGTGGCTTTGCCCGCTCGGCATCTTTAAATCCGGTGCCCAATTTAAAGCGGATGCCTTGCGGCGTTTCGACCAGTAAGGCCCCCATTTTACCTTGGTATTTACCTTTACCGGGGATGTAGGCAATGACTTTGGCTTCAGCATCGAGTAAAGGTTTGAGTTTGAGCAACACCTGGTTGCGGCCAGTGACATAGAGAGCATCGGCGCGGTGCAACATCAGGCCTTCACCATGTTGCGCCACCACTGCATCCAGCGTGCATTTGAGCGCAGCGTGATTCGCCACTTTAAATTGAGGCACCTGTTTCAGATACGGGTTATGCGCCGCGTTAACCAAGACCGCCATGTGTTGCACGCGCTGATTAAAAGAGCCGGGGGCATCAGGCAGTTCAAACACATAATAGGCCACCTTGCGCCAGGCTGCATCCTCAGGCTGGGCACGGCGCACGGTACTGGAGAGCAGCTCGAACTGACCACGGCCTATCCACAGCTCACCATCCAGCGCTTGGCCGGGAAAACCATGCACAAACCAGTCAGGTGCGTGAATCACATGACCATTGCGGCTGACCAGTTGCTGTCCATTCCATTGTGCACGTATGCCATCCAGCTTTTCGCTGACCAGGTACTGCTTCACATCAATGCCTTGCTGATACAACTGCGCCAACAGCATAGCCGGCACCGTCGCCTGACACAGCGGCACATGCAGCAGCGCAATCAGTAACCCCATCCATAAACTGAACGTGCCAACCCTTGCCCCTAACCTGACTGTAACCTGCAATGCACACCCCGCATTTATTAACTTTAATTAACAAATGGCAAGTTAGCGGATTATGAGGGCGATGACAAGCGCTGCACTCAGCTACAGAGCCTATAAATGGGTTTAGGTATGCACACAAACCAACGCCGAATCAAGGCAATCGAAACGCGTCTTTCATCACGTAAAACAGATAGCTTTGCTCCTGCACGCCATGAATCAAATGGGCATTCGGCCCGCCCGCAAACACCGCCACATCTTCACCGCCATGGGTTTCGCTTTCCAATGGCACCAGCGCAGCTTGATGATACTCTGCCGCTAGCGTGTCGGTATGGTCCCAGTCCTGATTGCGGGCGTTGCCATTGACCGGCGCCCCTGGGCCATTGGCAAAGTGCAGCGTGGTATACGGTTTGCCATCTTTAGCCAATTTGGCCTCGGCATGGCCGGGCTCCTTGACCGTACCCAGGATCGGATTGCCGCGTTGCGGGTAGCCTCCGAGAGTCAGGGTATGGCTATGGTCAGCGGTAACAATCACCAGTGTATCCTTCAAATCCACCAAAGACAGCGCAGTATCGACGGCGCGGCCAAACTCGGCGGTTTCGCTCAAGGTGCGGAAGGCATTGCCTTCATGCGAGGCATGGTCTATACGCCCGCCCTCCACCATCAGAAAAAAACCTTTGGGGTTTTGCTGCAAGAGTTGAATGGCCTTGGCAGTCATTTCTGACAAACTCGGTTCACCGGCGCTGTCTTTGGGGCGGTCGTGCTCATAATGCACATGCGAGGGCTCAAACAAGCCAAGCAGGCGTTTGGTTTGCTTGGGGTCAATGGCGTTAAACTGCGCCTGATTCCAGACATAGCAGCCACCAAACTTTTGCTGAAACTCGACGGTCAGATCGCGGCCATCTTTACGCTTGCCGCTCTGTTTGGCGTATTCCGGGTCAGGTTGGCTGTTGGGCAAAAAATTCACCCGTCCACCGCCCAGCACCACTTCCAGCCCGTCACCAATGCCGCCGGCACCAAAGCGGTCTATCAGTTGCGCGGCGATGTCTTGCACGCTGGCGGTATTGGGCAAGGCGCTATCAACCTCCCAGTCGCGGTGCGAAGTATGCGCATAGGCGGCCGCCGGGGTGGCGTGGGTGACGCGGGTGGTGGTGACCACACCGGTGGCGCGACCAGACCATTCAGCCAGTTCGAGGATGGTCGGCTGACTGGCACCGGCGACTTTTTTGCCATCGGTCTCGCCATGCTCAATCTCCTGACTCAGCGACAACACCCCGTCGTTGGTTTTAACGCCAGTCACCATGGCCGACATGGTCGGTGCCGAATCCGGGGTTTGCTGGTTGGCCGAATAGGTTTTGGACAAAGCCACATACGGCAGTTTTTCAAATGCCAGTTGATAGCGCTCGCCTTCCAGCCCCAGTTGCTGCCCGGCGACTATACGCCCGGCAGTGACCGTGGTCATGCCCATACCATCGCCGACCATCAAAATAATGTTTTTGGCTGGTCGGGTATTCGGCTGTAGCTGTTTGGCCTGTTGCAGGGCTTTAATCCCTTCGGCGCGCCAGGTGCTGGCATCTTCCGCCTGTGCTTGTGTTGGCATTAGCCATGCACATACCAAAGAGAAGGACATCCATACCGTGTGATTCATACGCGTAACCCTTTAATGCTCAAATGCTGATGGTTGCTTGCAGAGGTGACAAACTCATGACAATAGGCTTACAACACGCTGAATGTCATGCCTGGGACTTGAACTGTGAGTCCTGCAAGCCAAACCGCGGTGCCAATGCTTGCAAATGGCAGGTGTCCAATAACTGCAAGGCCCGTTCGCGCGCACTGCGTTTGCGCTGACCGGTATATTTGGCAATGATCAGTTCGTTTTTCATGGAGTGCTCCCAGCCCACCAGTTCGGTCACGGTCACCTGATAACCATGTGCTTCCAGCGCCAGACAACGCAATACATTGGTCAGTTGGCTGCCAAACTCGCGCGTATGCAAGGCATGCCGCCATAATTCACTCAGCGGCGTCTGCGCCAGACTGTCTGCCTTGTGTTTGCGTAACACCTCGGCCACTTCTGCCTGACAGCACGGCACCAGCACCATGGCCTGTGCCTGCTTTTGCAAGCCAAAGGCAATGGCATCATCGGTGGCGGTATTGCAGGCATGCAAGGCGGTGACAATCTCGACCTTGGCGGGTAAGTCTAGCGTGGTCATGGCTTCGGCCACGGTCAGATGGGCAAACTGCATGCGTTCAAAGCCACAATCGGCCGCCAGTTGACGCGTGGTGGCAATCAGGTCGGCTCGCGACTCGACGCCGATGACTTGCCCCAGCGCTTGTGATTTCAGTAACAGGTCATAGAGGATAAAACCCAGATAGGATTTACCGGCGCCATGATCGACAATGGAAAACGCCTGCTCTCTAGACAACAAGTCATCCACCAGTGGCCGGATAAAATTGACCAGATGATTGACCTGTTTGAGTTTACGGCGGCTGTCCTGATTGAGTTTGCCATCACGGGTAAGGATATGCAGCGCCTGTAACAACGGCACGGACTGGTCTGGGTGTATATCATGGGTTTTATTCATGTTGTGATTTTAAAGCAAAACCGGAGGCCACAGCCGGGCATGCTAAAATAGCGTTTTGATTGAAGTGAGTACGCAAGTGGCAATACAGTGGTTTCCTGGACACATGACCTCGGCCCGCAAAAAGGCGGAAGAAACCATGGAGAGTATCGACGTGGTGATCGAGGTGCTGGATGCGCGTGTGCCTGCGGCCAGCCACAATCCGATGATCGAGGACATGCGTAATTTCCGGCAGCGACCCAGACTCAAAATCCTCAACAAGGCCGACCTCGCCGACCCGCAAGTGACGCAAGCCTGGCTCAACCACTTTAACAGTCTGCCCAACACCAAAGCGGTGGCCTTGTCGTGCAAAAAACCCGGCGATGCCAAGAAAATCCCCAGCTTGTGCCGCCAACTGGCACCCCACCGTGGCACGCCGCTTAAGCCGTTACGCATGATGATTATGGGCATCCCCAACGTCGGCAAATCAACGCTGATGAATGCGCTGCTGAATCGGCGTGCGGCCAAAGTCGGCGACGAACCGGCAGTGACCAAAAGCCAGCAACGCTTTGACCTGAGTGACAGCATGAACATCACCGACACCCCCGGCATGATGTGGCCAAAAATCCAGTACGAGTCAGACGGCTATCTATTGGCTGCCAGCCACGCCATTGGTCGCAACGCGGTGATTGAAGAAGACGTGGCCGAGTTTTTGGGCAATGTGCTGCTCAAAGCCTACCCGGCACTCATCAATACCCGCTACAAGCTGGACGTGATGAAACTCAATGTGGCCGAGATCGATGGGGTGGACTTGCTGGCCGCGATTGCCAAACGCCGCGCTTACAAACGCAACGATGGCGAATGGGACATGGAACGCACCGCCATGGCGCTACTCACTGATTATCGCAGCGGTGCCATTGGCCGCGTCAGTCTGGAATCGCCCAAGAGCCGTGCCGAGATGATGGCAACCGCTCAACAGATCGCAGAAACAGCGCCTGAAACGGCTGCCGACACCGATAGCGAATAAGCCAACTCGATTAACGTATTTCCTCCAGGTATCCATGTTGCATCTCAACCCGCCCCAACGTGAAGCCATCCATTACCTGGACGGCCCATTACTGGTGCTGGCTGGCGCTGGCAGCGGCAAAACCCGCGTCATTACGCAAAAAATCGCCTACTTGATTAAAAAAGCGGGTTACAGTCCATCGCAAATCGCCGCCATTACCTTCACCAACAAGGCCGCGCGCGAAATGCAAGAACGGGTAACGCCTCTGCTGGAAGGCAGCAGCAGCAAAGGCCTGACTGTGACCACCTTTCACTCGCTGGGGCTGCAACTGTTGCGCCACGAAGCCGCCCTGCTCGGCTACAAACCGCAATTTTCGATACTGGATGCCTCGGACAGTTTTAAAATCCTCAGTGACCTGCTGGCCACCACCGACAAGCAACTGCTGCGCAAAACGCAATGGCAGATTTCTGGCTGGAAAAACGCCATGCTGAGCCCGGACCAGGCCAAAGCGCGTGCCGATGAAGAGTTTATCCATGCCGCGGCGCGCGTCTATCAGCTGTATCAGCAAACCCTGAAAGCCTATCAGGCGGTGGATTTTGATGATCTGATTAAAATACCGGTCGAGCTGTTTGCGCAACACCCGGCCACCCTGGAAAAATGGCAACGCAAACTGCAATACCTGCTGATCGACGAATATCAGGACACCAACGCCTGCCAGTACCAGTTGATCAAACAACTGACCGGCCTGCGCGGCCAGTTCACCGCCGTGGGCGATGACGACCAGGCCATTTATGGCTGGCGCGGCGCCGATGTAGAAAATCTGCGCCAACTCACCACCGATTTTAGCCGCCTCAAAGTCATCAAACTGGAGCAAAACTACCGCTCTACCGTGCGCATTTTACGTGCCGCCAACCAGGTGATTGCCCACAATCCCAAGTTGTTCGACAAAAAACTGTGGAGCGAACTGGGTACCGGCGACCTGATTCATGTCACCGCCACCCAAAGTGAGGAGCACGAGGCGGAAACCGTGGTGATGAAGTTGCAGGCGCACAAATTTGAGTACCGCACGCAATACAAAGACTATGCCGTGCTTTACCGCAGCAACCATCAGGCCCGCATTATCGAGCAATTTTTTCGCAACCACAAAATCCCCTACACCATCTCGGGCGGGCAGTCGTTTTTTGACAAAGCCGAAATCAAGGATATTCTCAGTTACCTGCGGCTCATCATGAATGAAGACGATGACCCGGCCTTTATCCGTGCCGCCACCACGCCGAAAAAAGGCATCGGCAACACCACCCTCGAACGGCTGGGCGAGTTTGCCAGTACGCACAAGCTTTCTTTATTTGCTGCCGCATTTGAAGGCGACTTTCAGCAGGCCATAGGCGCCAAACAACTGGACGACCTGCTGACCTTCTGCCGTTTTATCCAGACCATGCAAAACCGTGCTGTCAAAGACCCGGCCAACGAAGTACTCAACGACCTGCTCACCGCCATTCAATACGAAAGCTATTTATACGATGGCGAAGAAGCCCGCGCCGCCGAAACACGCTGGGGCAATGTGCAGGAATTTGTCAGCTGGATTAGTAAAAAAGGCGAAGCCTCCACCGAATACGGCCATGAAACCGACGGCAAAAACCTGCTAGAACTGACGCAACTGGTCTCACTGATTACCATGCTGGAAGGCCGCGACGAAGGCGAAGCGGATGCCGTCAAACTCTCCACGCTACATGCCGCCAAAGGCCTGGAATACGGCCATGTTTTCCTCATCGGCTGCGAAGAAGGCATCCTGCCACACACCAACTCCATCGACGCCGACCAGATTGAAGAAGAACGCCGCCTGATGTATGTAGGTATCACCCGCGCCCAAAAATCACTTAACATCACCTGGTGCAAAAAACGCAAACGCGCCGGTGAAATGCAAGCTTGCGAACCCAGCCGCTTTATTGCCGAACTGCCCAAAGACGATGTCAAACACTTTGGCAACCCGTTTAACGGGTCGGATCAGGCCGTGAGCAAAGACTATGGCAAAAGCAAGATGGCGAATATCAAGGCGATGCTGGCCAGCAAGCCGTAGCACAAAAAAGTCTTTTTTTTCGATAGTGCGTAGCCAGTATAATGAACTGAGTCATCATGAGTTTACATAATCTTGTCTAAACTAGTCATAAACTCTATTGCCAATTTTGTCGGGAATGGCTATGTGGTCGCCATTCAACTTATCTCAGTCCCGTTGTTACTTCATTGGCTCGGCTCTGAAGCCTATGGGCTTATTGCACTCCAAGTTACTTTCCTTGCCATATTTAGCATATTTGATTTTGGCATTTCCCCGTCGCTTGCGCGAGTTTTGGCCGTGCACTCTACAGATGTGAATGCGAAGACATTACAAAATGAGAGCCTAAAAACATTAGAAATCATCAATATTTCCCTAAATGTGGTCATGGCTGCTTTGTTTTTTTTGCTGGCCCCATTTATCGCGAGGTATTGGATCAACGCCAGCAATATCCCACTCCATACAATTACCCTTTGCCTGCAACTAATAGGTATCCAATGCGCACTTCAATCTGTTTCAAATTTTTATCTCGCGGGCCTTTCTGGCTTACAAAAAATGGTGGCCGCTAACAGTCTGTTAGTCATTAATCAAACCTTAAGAACAGTGAGTGGTTTTGCAGTCATCTTGCTTATACCAGCCAACATTACACACTTTTTTATGAGCCAAGTCATCTCCAGTGTTGTTGGCCTCGTAATAAGCATGATGTTCATTCATCGGACATTGGGCTCTGTTGATAAAAAGCACCAAAATGGATGTATTTCAAAAGGCTGGCAACGTTTCTCGCTGGACAGATTACGTGAGTGCAAAGCGTATGCAGGACATTTGGCAATTACGAATGTACTGGGATTTTTTATATTTCAGAGCGATAAAATTCTTGTCAGTAAACTTGTTAGTCTGGAAAGTTTCTCCTACTACTCTATCTTGGCCAATCTAGGTTTTATCATGGCAGGTGCGGCTGGTCTGATTGCAAAAGCGGCCACACCGAGAATGACTCAATTGGTTGAACTCAACAGTATGGAGCCCTTAACCACAATCTATTTAAAGAGCTCAACAATCATCGGATGGTTAGTGTTAACGAGTGCCAGCATGTTAATGCTTTTTTCTGGCCCTTTTTTACATGTTTATCTGAACATGACCCACGTGTCCCAAGAAATTCAACTTGTATTTATTTTGCTGATTGTGGGTCATGCGATATACAGCCTGTCATGTATGCCATATGCGCTCAGTTTGAGCTATGGTTGGGGACAGTATGGTGTCCGATTAACGTTGTTTGGTTTAATGATCAGTTTGCCAATGTTATTGGTGTTGACGTTCTCCATGGGCATCATAGGTGCAGCGATTGCATTTGCAGCTTTTGCGCTTTTTTATTGCACGTTTTCTATTAGATTGTTGCACCAAAAATACCTGACTAACCAGGTGTTTACACTTATTGGAAAACTTGCAGTTCCATTTTTGATTGCTTTATGTATCGCCTTATTCAAGATAATTCAAGGCTTATGATAATCGATGCTTATGATTTAAAATAAAGCATATTTAGGACATAACATGTATATCAATCCTCAAAAAGACGATTTCTATCTGGGCGATAACGGCAAGCAATACCACAGCAGCAAACATACCGTTACCAATCAAGTTTGGCGGATGATATCTGCCGATCGGGCACGAAAAATTTCGGCAGTTCATCAGATTCAAGGTGCACACACGATTCTAGAGTATGGGGTAGGTACCGGCTGGAATCTTGAAAGTCTGGCGATTCCGCACAAGCTGGGTTTTGATGTGGTCAATGTCTTGGACCTGCAGGCAACCTCCATCCAATTTGTAGAATCTATCGAAAGTATCCCGGTAGGCTCTATTCCAACCATACTCTGTCATCACGTTCTGGAACACTTGCCTGATCCACTGAGTACAATCAAAAACATGATCAACATGTTGTCTGACGATGGAGTGATTTTGCTCTTCGTACCATTTGAAAATAAACGGCGAGATCGTTGGCCCAGCAGCTCAGATACAGACCATCATCTTTACTCGTGGACCCCCAGATCATTATCAAACCTGATCAACACTGCTGGCGGAAGGGTCGCCAGATGCGAAATTAAACCATTTGGCTATGACAGATTTTCAGCCGTGTTTGCCCAACGATTGCATATGCCGTTTATGTACACATTGATTAAAGCAACCGCCCTTCTATTCAGACCAAATCACGAAATATTCATTGAAATCCGCAGATAAGCGCGTTTATGAACGAAGCTGACCGTAAGAAAATCATCTTATGTTCGAATACGTCCCAGGCCTTGTTTAATTTCAGGCTAGGCGTGATCAAAGCCTTTCTTTCGGCAGGACATGAAGTAACGCTTGTTTGTCCAGTGGATAATTTCACAGAAAAACTTACTGCATTGGGGTGCAGGGTGATTCCCAGTCTCGTAAATCGTAGAGGTATTAATCCACTCACAGACCTCAGACTGTTACTCTCTTTATGTAAAATCTATATTCGAGTACAGCCTGATTTGATTTTTCATTACACCATCAAACCAAACATTTATGGCAGCATTGCTGCCCGTATCGCCGGATGTAAATCCATTGCCATTACCACAGGGTTGGGCTACACCTTTTCGCTGGATAACTGGTTATCAAAATTAGTCAGATTGCTTTATAAAATTGCTTTTACTTGTGTCGAGCAGGTATGGTTTCTAAACAATGATGACATATCAGTCTTTATCCATCACAA
>CAYYBN010000017.1:0-4006 GCA_964470225.1 uncultured Methylotenera sp.
AATCACACTTACAAAGCTAACTGGTACGCTCTTAGTAGTAATTGGTATTGTCGTAATAGCTAGGGGTTAACCATGTCTCAAATCACATCAGGCTTACGAAGCATACTTTCAAACCCCTTCATTTACTCAGCCTTTCAATACATCATGGGAGCACATGGATTTTGGCAAACATTTACCAGAGATACTTTAACTGTTAAAGCTGGTGATAAGGTGCTTGATATTGGTTGTGGGCCCGCAGATGTTTTGCAATATTTACCTCAAGAGGTGGATTATTGGGGATATGATATTTCGCCTGAATACATTGAAAAAGCTAAATTAAAATATGGTGATAGAGGTCATTTTTTTTGCAAATTACTTGACTCAGCAGATTTAGAAAGCTTACCTAAATTTGATAGAGTGATTCTAACAGGCGTATTTCATCATCTTGACGATAAAACATCTAAAGAAATTGTTAGCATAGCTTATCAAGCGCTTATGGAGGGTGGCAAGCTAATAAGTATTGACCCTTGCTATGCCCCCAATCAAAACCCTATTGCTCGCTTCTTAATCTCAAAAGATCGTGGTCAAAATGTGCGTGTTGAAGCTGCTTATAAACAGCTAGTCAATAAAACCTTTAAAAACATTCAAACCCAAGTGGTTCACAAATCTTGGATTCCATATACCCACTGTTACATGGTATGCACAAAATGAAAATCCCATTTAATAAACCCTACATGACGGGCAAAGAGCTTTATTACATTGCTGAGGCGCACTTTAATCAAATGCTCGCTGGCGATGGCCCATTTACTAAAAAGTGTCATGCCTGGCTGGAGCATGAAACTGGCGCGCAAAAAGCCCTGCTGACACATTCATGCACCGCTGCGCTGGAAATGGCCGCGATATTGGCTGACATACAGCCGGGCGATGAAGTGATTATGCCTTCGTATACCTTTGTTTCCACTGCCAATGCTTTTGCCTTGCGCGGTGGTGTGCCTGTGTTTGTGGATATTCGGCCTGATACGCTTAACATTGACGAAACCAAAATTGAAGCTGCCATTACGCCCAAAACCAAAGCCATAGTGCCAGTACACTATGCAGGTGTGGGTTGTGAGATGGATACCATCATGGAGATTGCCCAACGCCACAATCTGCTGGTGATTGAAGATGCGGCGCAAGGGGTGTTTGCTACTTACAAGGGGAGAACGCTGGGCACCATCGGCCATATGGGTTGTTATTCCTTCCACGAGACCAAAAACGTGATCTCGGGCGAAGGTGGGGCATTGCTGATTAACGATGAGCGGTTTATTGAACGCGCCGAAATCATCCGTGAAAAAGGCACGAATCGTAGCCAGTTTTTCCGTGGGCAGGTAGATAAATATACCTGGGTTGATGTGGGTTCATCGTACCTGCCGGGGGAAGTGATTGCCGCATTTTTGTGGGCGCAGCTTGAAGAAGCGCAAAACATTACGCAGCGCAGGTTGGGCATCTGGCAACAATATCACCGTGGCTTGCATGCTTTGGAACGGCAAGGTTTGCTGGCCAGACCCATTACGCCTGCCCATTGCCAGCACAATGGGCATATGTACTATATTTTGCTCAATTCACTGGATGAACGTACTTTCCTGATTGAGCAAATGCGTAAAAACGAGGTGTTTCCGGTGTTCCATTACGTCCCGCTACACAGCTCCCCGGCTGGTAAAAAATATGGCCGAACACATGGTGAGATGACCCATACCAATGATTTGTCAGACCGGTTGTTGCGTTTGCCAATGTGGACAGGGCTAGAGCCGCAAGTGGATGAAGTGCTTGGGTTGGTGTTTGATACGCTGGCTTTAACGCTACCCAAGAAAATAGCTGGTGCGATTTGATGCATTATTTCCAGCATTTGAACAGGTCAATACCTCTGTTTTCAGTCTTATGAGGTCAACTAGGCAGCGGCCAGCTTAATGATCAACAAACCATTCAACAATATTATTCTGACCATTTTGATATTGGTGACCAGTATTTTTATGGGCGCCAAACATCTCAATGCAATGCCGCCGAATGATGATGGTTTGGACAACCTCGGCTTAGCCAACGGGCTAGCCTACACAGGTAGCATGGGATACTTGCAGACTCACAACGGGCAATCGATGCTGATTATCTCCAACAGTCGCGAGCCTTTCCCTAACTGGCTGACAGCAAAATGGATTCAACTTATCCCGGCCTTGCATAAAAATCGCAGCCTTGACCGTACCGCGACCCCCAGACAACTGATTTTGCTGAAATGGCCCAATCTATTACTTTGGGTGGTGTCAGTGGTAGGCTGCTACTGGCTGATGCTGGCTTTAGTGGCGCAGTATAAGCAGCCTCTGGTCGGCCAACTGCTTGGTTTATCCGCTGCGGCGCTATATGGGCTGTGTTCGCATCCTGTGTTTATCTCTACGCTACTCACCGAATTTCATGCTGCTTGTTTATTGGTGTGGTTTAGTTGGGCATGGGTGAAAACTTGGCAAAAACAATCTTATCTTTATGCTGTGATTGCCGGAAGTTTGCTGGGCTTGCTCATATTAACCAAGGCGGCGTTTTTGTATGTGGTGGTAGGGTTGGCGCTGGTAACGCTGTGTTTACAATTACGCTGGGAACTGTCCGGCCAGCAACGCTTGCAAACCGCTTTGTTGTTTGGTCTGGCGATATTGATTGCAGGCAGTTGGATGTGGCGTAACCACCACTTGTTGGGGGCATGGGAAATTGCCGGGCGCGGCCCCAATGTGCTGCTCACACGTGCTTATAAAAGCCAAATGACCGACGAGGAGTTTAAAGGGGCGTTTTATGCGTATGCGCCACAATCACTCAAGCACATCCTGACCAAGATTACTGGTTTTGAAGAGCGGGACCGTCTAGAAGGCGGGAGGTTGCAAAGATTTACACGTACATTTGATTCTGACGAGTCATGCCGTCGCCAAGGTAACGAAGCCTGTGCCATCGGTTATTACGTGAAAGCCAATATACGCTACCAACAATTAATGGATGCCGCTGCCAGACAATATCCGACGCAACCTAATCAGGCAAAGCTGATGGGAGAAAAAGCAGCCAAACAACTTGCGCTTCAGCTGATTAAAGACAACCCATGGGGACACCTGCGCACCAGTTTGGTATTTGCCTGGCGGGGTGCCTGGCCTTGCAATAAGGTGGATGGGCGGTGGTTTACTCATGAACGCCAATATCTGCAACCGGCCTGGCAAGAACTGCTGCCTTTTGTTGGCTTGTGCTCTATGCTAATTTTGGCGTTGTTGGCTCTATTTAAGCGTGATATGTCATTGGCGATACTGAGCTGGATGGGAACGGCGGCCTTTGCTTTTTATGCCATGGCTTCGCACTTTATTCCTCGTTACAGCGAAATGCTGATACCGATCTGGATTGTTTGTGCTTGTTATAGCTTTACCTGTGTAGGGCGAATGATCTACTCAAATTTCACCTCGGTTAAATCAATATGAAACTGATTATTCAAGTGCCTTGTTTTAATGAGGCTGACACTTTAGCCGTTGCATTGGCAGCCATTCCGAAGGCAATAGAAGGTTTTGACACTGTTGAGTTATTGGTGATTGACGACGGCAGTCGCGACAACACAGCGCAGATTGCACGTGATTGTGGCGTGCAGCACGTGGTACAACATACCAAAAATCAGGGTTTGGCACGGGCATTTATGACAGGCATTCAAACCGCGTTGCAGGCGGGTGCGGATGTGATTGTGAATACCGATGCTGACAATCAGTACGAGGCACAGGATATTCCCAAACTGGTGGCGCCGATATTGGCTGGTCAAGCTGATATTGTGATAGGTGCCCGGCCGATTGATGACATAGCGCATTTTTCATGGAGCAAAAAGCTGTTGCAAAAACTGGGGAGCTGGGCGGTACGTACCGCCAGCCGGACGGCCATCCCGGATGCGCCTAGCGGCTTTCGCGCCTACTCAAGGCATGCCGCGCAAAATATGGTGGTGTTCAGTGAATACACCTACACCATAGAGACCATTATTCAGGCAGGT
>CAYYBN010000017.1:4016-16534 GCA_964470225.1 uncultured Methylotenera sp.
ATATCTGTGCCCATCCGCACTAACGATGACTTGCGCCCCTCTCGACTGGTTAAAAGTATTGCGTCCTATATCCGCCGTTCGATTGTGACCATGATACGTATCTATGCCATTTATCGGCCGATGCGTTTTTTTGGGCGGATAGGCGCAATATTGTTTGGGCTGGGGTTTTTACTGGGTTTGCGCTTTGTTTACTATTATTTTGATGGCGATGGTGCTGGTCATATTCAGTCAGTGGTTTTATCTGGCGCGTTGTTAGTCATGGGCTTTCAAACCATGCTGGTGGCTTTTTTGGCGGATTTGCTGGCCGCTAACCGCAAGCTTTCAGAAGAAATTCGTCTGTTGTTGATTCAACAACAGGATCAGAAAAAATAGCCTCTGATGCGGTTGAATGTAAAAAAAGCACTGCATATCTTTGGCGTATTGCTGATGCTAGGCAGCCTGACGTTGATAGCACTTAAGTTGGCCAATTACCGTGCATTATTGTATGGTCATCTGCAAACCAACCCATGGCAGTGGCTGTCTCTATTCGTGTTTAGCCTGGGGCATTTGGGTATCCTGAATCTGCTTGGGATGGGCTGGAGACTTAATTTACAGCATCTTGGGCAGGCTGTGATCGTGAGGAAAGCCCTCTCGATTTACGGTATCAGTCAGATCGGAAAATACCTTCCCGGCAATGTCATGCATTTTGCAGGTCGGCAATGGTTGGCGCAAAGGTGGCAATTGCAGCAATCCAAAGTGTTGCAGGCAACGCTGAACGAAATTCTTGGGCATTTGTTGGCTGTGAGTATTTGTATTGCCGTTTTTGCGTGTTTGAACGTGCAAAAATTATCTGCGCTTTTTGTGCCGTTTGATGGCTATTTTGCTGGCGTGTATTGGGTATTGATGCTGGTGCTGACCGTTTGCTGCCTGCCGGTTGTCCGTCATCAAATCTTGCGTATGAGCAAGCCTTTGGTGGCCGGTTTTTCTAGGATGGCGCTGGCGTATTATCTGAGCTTTCATCTGCTCGGCGGTGTGCTTTTTATCGCGACAATCAAACTTTTTAGCCCGTTGGATGTTGATACTGCCTGGATATTGCTCAGTTACGCGCTGGCATGGTTGATCGGCTTTGTGGTGCCAGGCGCCCCTGGTGGCTTGGGTATACGTGAAATGGTGTTGCTGTATTTGTTGGCGGGTATGTTCCCGGAGAGCACCATTTTAATGGCCACGATTGCAAACCGTTTGTTGACCACATTGGGCGATGTCTGGTTTTTTCTGCAGGCCCAACGCATGCATGTGTTTTTGTCCAAATCGGAGCACGCACTTTGATTGTTGTAGACCGTCTCAGTATTCAATTCGGCAGTTTTAAAGCCGTGGATGATTTGTCACTGCAAATCGCGCAGGGGGAGCTGTTTGGCTTTTTAGGGCCGAATGGCGCTGGTAAAACCACCACCATCCGTGCCTTGAATGGTGCGTTGACACCGAGTGCGGGAAGGGTGGAGGTGTTGGGGCATGCGATGCCCCAAGCGCTACAAAAAGTGAAGCCCTTGGTAGGCTACGTGCCAGACACTGAAAACCACTACGAAGACATGACTGGCCATGAAAATCTGGCCTTGTACGCGCGATTGTATGGCGTGCCTGCGCAGGAAATAGACCGCTGGCTGGGAGTGTTACAGTTAAGCGAGGCGGCGCATGTCAAAGTGCGGACTTATTCCAAGGGTATGAAGAAAAAACTGCTGATTGCCCGTGAGTTGTTGCATGCGCCCAAGCTGGTATTTTTTGATGAGCCGACGGCGAATCTGGATGCACATTCGATACAGCTGGTGCGCCAGTTGATGCGTGACCTTGCAGCGCAAGGCACCACGGTATTTTTAACCACCCATGACATGGAAGAGGTGGAGCAGATTTGTGACCGGGTGGCGATTATTGCCAAAGGTAAATTACTCGACTGCGATACGCCCACCGCGTTTATCACGCGGCATGTGGAGCGCTGGTGCGATGTGCAGTACGACCAGGCCGGTGTGATGGTGCGCCGCAGCTTCGATCTGGAGGATGCAGCTCAACGCGCGGCGCTGGCCGAGGTGGTTCAGACCGAGCATTGTTTGCGATTGCATTCACGGGAGTTTAAGTTTGAAGATGTATTTAAAAAACTGACCGGGGAGGCGTATCAATGAGTGCGGATGTCAAAACGCCTGGTTACTGGCGCTTGTTATGGGTGTTGTATTGCAAGGAGTGGTTCAGGCTCAAGCGTAACCCGGCAGCCATGATGGCTGCTGGATTGATTGTGTTGATGGCGTTTTTGGTCAGCCTGGAAAACCGTGCCACGCGCATTGCCCAGCGGCAGGCGCAGCAACCCTGTGCCGTGGTCTACAGCGTAGAGACGCCGCTGATTGCGGCACTGAAAGCCAGTAAAACCGGACAGACCACTCGCTTTATCCGGGTTGCACCAGAGATACTGGACAGGGGGGCAAACTATGGTAGTGGGCTTTCTTGCCTGACCGAGATTCAACAGACGCAAGCCAGTCGCGATGGACAGCAACAAGTGACGCTGACTTTTAGGGCCGCTGATTTGAATAGCCCGCAGTTGGCACATTTAAGCCGCTGGGTGCTGGGCAAGGTAGCCACGCTGAATCCACAGTTGCTGCTCACACAACAATTGAAACCACTCACCGAGCGCAAACCGGCCCCGACGACGCTGGGCAAGATAGACCTGGGCAGCGATCAGGCCAAAGGCATGATCGGCGGCATGATGATTTTTTCGGCGCAGTTTTTTATCTGCTGTGCCATGTTTATTGGCTTTACCGGCTATGAGCGTGAGCGTGGGGTGTTACAGGCACTGGCACTGACCACGACACAACCCGGACAGATTCTTTTTGCAAAACTGTTGTTTCATGTGAGTGTTTCTGTACTGGTCAGCACGCTGATTTTCAAGATTATTACCGGCATGCCTTGGACGATGGTGCTGCATTTTGCTTACTTTTTTATCACCATCTTTGGTTTTGCCAGTATGGGGTTTGTTGCCATCGCCACCATTATTACCAGCCTCAACCGCACGCAAACCACCGCCAGTCTGGTCGGTTTTTGTTATTTGATGCTGATGGGCGTCATTTTTGCCTTGGCGACCAAAATCAAAGTCTTTGCCTTGATTAAAGGCATGATGTTTGAAAACCATGCTATTCAGTTATATCAACTGATGATGTCTGGTCTATCTAGCAAAACGCAAGGCATCACCATGTTTTATCATATTCTGGCTATCGTTGCACTGAGCAATCTGTTGTGGCTAGTGGCCTACCAGCTGTTCAAGCGTCGTGGCTGGCGGACGATGTAAGGGCGTGTGATGCATCCATCCCAAGACACTTCAACACAGACGATACCCCCATAACCGGCATTAAAAGCGCACGAGACCTATGTAATAACAGATGCGCAACCGCCTTTGGCCTTTCGATTGGTGGAATGGTTTGTATATATTGTGTTGGCTTATGGCTTTGTGCACACTTTTTTAGTCAGTTGTTGTGATGTGAGTAGTCTGCTCGGTATGTTGAAAATGCTAGTGCAGTTTGTAGGCATTTTACTAGGCGGTGTCTATGAATGGACATGGATGCACAGTGGTGCACTCAAACCTGGGCTGCATTGGATGCTGACCATGTATGGCAGCCTGTTTGTGGTTGCCAGTCTGAGTGTGCTGCTCTTGTCTCACCATGACAAAGATACTTTATTAGATTCGTTACTGGCCAGCATCAGTGGCATCTTATGTTCGCATGTGTTGGTTGCTTTTATGCTTTGTCCTATGTGGAGTGAAAACACTGTTTTACAGTGCCTGCATTGGCTGCTCAGCAATGTACTGAGCGTGATGGTTTCTGCCGTGATTGTGTTGATACGTGTACAACAGGCTTATCTGCAAGGCCTGCGATTGCCACAAGGTTGTTTTTTCACGGGGATGATGACTGGGTTCTTTTTTCTGCTGTGGTGCGGTGCATTTGCATTTTTGCTGATGTCGGGTGATAAGCCCTTACTCACGGTATTTGTGTTGCACCTGCTCATGCTGACGATCAGTTTGGCCATGACTTCGATGTTACGACCCAGGGTCCAGCGTTTGCTGGCGATTTTGTTAGATAAAATAGATTTAAGCCAAACCCGTGCAGTAGCGCATGCCGATATTCGTGAACGGCTTGATGCCATGCTGCTTACGACCAAGTGGGATAAGCCAAAGCACGGGTTTGAGCAAGAAAAACATTAATCAATCAGCGTACTTGATGAGCTAAGAACGTGCCCCAGATGACCTTCTTCCAGGTGGTGTGATGCTGAGAAAGAAGCGCCATTCACACTGTTGGTAGACAAAGCAGTCAAGCCATGGCTCGTACCTTCGCTGGCTCGTACCAATTGACCAGTGCCTACCTCATCATCTTCGCCGCCTGGTAAGTGATTCGCCATCCAAGCGTACAAATCTGCAGTTTTGTCGCCCAGTTGCACCACCGCAATATAAGAAACAGCGGCCAATGCGCCTAAGGTGACGCCGTATTCGACCAATGATTGTCCTGATTCGTCTTTAATAAAAGTTTGTAGTGCCTGATGCATGCGCGTCCCCTAATCATGTTAATTTGCAACAAAATTGCATTTTAAAATATGCAATCCTAAATTGCAACAGTGTTGCACAAATGATCATGTGAACGTTTGCTTAATAGAACATAGCTAGATTCATAAAGGCAGAACGTTGATTACCATGGGCAGGCTTGGTGTTGTCGATACGGAGGTGGTCCAGAACTGCTGAATTAGCGGCCATGCCGGAGCTTGGCGTAGGCGCGGTAAACGGCACTCAGACCGAGGATAGCTATCAGCACATGTGTCACCAGGAAAGCCACCCATGGAAAAGATGCAGGGTTGGCAGTGTCCGCCAGCATCGACAATATACCGCGGTGTTGAGCCAACACAGGGAGTGTTTGCAGCCATGAATGGCCATGTAAAGGGAGCTGTTGGGTCGTGATGGGCAGCATGGCCAGCAGCAGCATCAGGCCAGTGGCATAGCTTTGCGCCTGCCGTTGTGAAGTGGTGTGCGCTGCCAGACCCATGAGCAGTGCCGACAGCACACACACCAAAGGCAGAAGCAACAGGGCTGTCACCCCGGCTTCATGTACAGTGAATTGAAACATTGCACGTAATGCGTCGCTGGCTATCCAGTGCTGTGCGGGGACGAAACTGAACACTGCGCACAGGGTAATCATCAGCCCGACCACACTCACAGCCAGCCACTTGCCCAGTACCAGCTCGAATACCGTCAGCGGGGTGACCAGTAACAACTCGTGCAACCCACGTTCACGTTCGCCTATGGTGGTTTCAATGGCCGATGCCCACACCCCGTACAGTGCAGCAAAACACAGAAAAAAAGGCAACATGCCAAAAATTCGGACGGCTTGTGCTTGGTCGTTGGCCAGATCTATTTCCTCGATTTGTAATTGATCGCCCATATGAGGCGCCACCCCCTGCACCATGAAATACCATTCACTTTGCAGTTTTCCATAACCTTGCAACCAGCGGCGAATACGGTTGACACTGACTTCAACCTGCCCAGATGCACTGTTATTCAGCAAGGTCAAGGTGACCGCTTGGCCTGCCTGCCAGTCTTGGTCAAATCCCGGAGGTATCACTACCACGGCCTCCTGAAGTCGACCTTGTTCAAGGGCCAAGCGATAATCTGCCGGCGCCTCAACAATTTGAGCACTTTCTCGTTGTAAATAATTGACCAGCGACGGACTGTGTTCCGCACCTACCAGCGTAACCAGACGGCGCTCAGCTTTTATTTCAAAATCTGACAGCATATTCGCAATGAACAACAACACCAGTGGTCCGGCCAGCACTGTAAGCAGGCTTACCGTCAACAGGCCTCGGGTATCGCGCAAAATGTCACGCAACTCTTTGGTAAACACAGTCCAGATGCGTAACATGGGCTTATTCCTCTGGAAACACCAAGGTCGCGAATGCATCTTCAAACTGGGTGGTGGCGGTATGCGTCATCAGGTCTTGAACGCTGCCAGTACACATCACTTTCCCCTGCGCAATTATAACGACATGGTCAGCCATTTTTTCCACTTCGTGCATCTGATGGGTTGAAAACAGTATGCATTTACGCCCACCAGCATCGCTCACCAGGTACCGTAGATAACGGCGCAAGCGACGGACTGAAGCTAAATCCAGCCCGTTGGTCGGTTCATCGAGTACCAATATACTGGGGTCATGGAGCAAAGCACGCGCCAATGCCACCCGCATGCGCTCACCCAGGCTGCACTCACCTGCCCGCTTTGCATACAAGCCAGATACTTGCAAATGGGTGTCTAATACCTGAAGTCGCTGTACGCAGCGTTCTGGCGTTACACCATACAAGGCACCAAAGTAACGAATATTTTCCAGTACAGTCAACCTCGGGTATAGGCCACACGCCTCATTGAGGTAACTCAAGCGACCATGTTGCTGCTGTGTGGGTAGGCCATGTATCTGCACAGTGCCGTGGTCGGCACGCTCCAGTCCGGCCAGAATACGCAATAATGTAGTTTTGCCAGCACCATTGGGCCCCAACAATGCCGTAATTTGTCCAGCCTCAGCCGTGAAGCTCACGCCATCTAACGCCCGCAGCGGGGTTTTCATCGGCGACCGTCGTGTAAAGGTTTTAGTCAGTTGCTGGCATTCAATCATGGGAAGTGAGCGCGTAATCCGACAATACGTTTTTGGGTACGGGAAGTTGGGTCAGGCAAGAGGCTTGCAAGTCAGCTGACGCAGGCGGGGTGAATGACTGGTTTTCATAACGGGCATCCATGTACTTGAAGTACCGGGCCACCACCTCTCGCGCACAACCTGAGCGCAAAATGCCAGCACTCACACCACGTACATCAAGCACGGTTTGACCCAAACCGGTCAGTGATTCTACAGGCGCTGCCTGTAAATGTGAGCCAGCCAGTGCCAACGTCGGTGGCCGTTTTACCACATGATGGTCGATGGCCACAGGCGTAGCTGCCCCTGGAACACACGTCCGCTGCCACCAGAGCGCTTGCTGCTGGTACAAAAAGTTGGCCAATGGGCGATGAAACCCTGTAGCCAAAACTGGCGGCGCAGGCGTAAGCGTGCATGTTTCTACCCATTGCCAGGCATCATGGTAAGGTGTGGGCAAACGGGTCCAATGGTGAGCCAGCATGCCGGTCAGCGGCTTCCAGTCACCTTGGCTGGCATGCCAAAGCACCATGGGTAGCCACTGAGCAACGTCAGGTTGATTAAGGATTTGCAACGTCCATAGAGCCAGTTTGGACTGGTCAACCACCACCGTTTCCGGTTGCAGTGAAGCCGGATGTTTAACAGAGATCTGCACTGGCAGAGCGCGGATTACAGCAGCCCACAGTCGATCTTCGGTAAATGGAATATGCTGGCAGTTGTGTGTGCGCACACAGTGTTCGAACACTGCTTGCCAACGTGTATCAGCCTGCATCGCTTTTAGCAGAAAAGGATGTGTTGCAGAACGATCATATGGTGCATCCAGCACCTGATAGCGGATCATCTGGGGTTGGTAAGAATGCCAGGCAGAGGCGATGTCCGCACCCCTCCCCTCGGCCACCACCGTCACTTGCGTGATGCCTAACTGTTGCATGGCATAAGCGTAATAGGTGGCCAGTGCCTTAGGTTGCATGGCGGATGGCCCGCCCAGTTTGGCCAGTTCAGGCCGACAACGTACGTTAAGCTGTTGACCCGACCAACGTTGCAGCCGCTCGTTATAACTGGCGGCATGCGTTGCAAAGCCACAATCAAGGCGTATGCTGGAATCACGCGGTGTGAGTACCAACCAAAGCAGATCATGGCGGTGGCGCAAACGGGAAAGATACCCGAGCATGGCTGGTGCCCTGGTGAGTGTCGGAACGCTTATGCCATCAGGCAACCAAACCACTGGTGCTGGATGTGGATAGCGCACCCTGGCCTGTGCTTTGTAAACAGTAATATCAAACCCAGCTTGACCAGCGTCTGTTTGGTCATGAGGCAACGTGGTGCATGCCAAAGCATGCGCATAACCGTCGATACGACACGGTTTAAACGCTGATTCGGACATCGCGGCCTGAGCTACCGTGACACTGCACACCATTACCAGCAAAGCCAAACATACGCGTTCAACCATGAAATGTTGTAAATGGGACAGGATGGTCGATACGCTTAACTTAACCATCGCATGTCCCATACACACAATTACACCGCGACTGGCGCCTTGATGGCCGGCCAGGGGTCGTAGTTTTCCAGCGTGAAGTCTGCGTATTTGAAGGCGAAGATGTCCTTCACTGCCGGATTGAGTTGCATGCTTGGCAAGGCACGTGGCGTGCGGGAAAGCTGCTCTTGTACCTGCGCCATATGGTTGCTATAGATATGCGCATCACCCAGCGTATGCACAAAGTCACCCACTTGCAGGTCACACACTTGCGCCACCATCATGGTAAGCAAAGCGTAAGACGCGATATTGAAAGGCACGCCGAGGAAAATATCGGCGCTACGCTGATACAGTTGGCACGAGAGCTTACCATCAGCCACATAAAACTGGAAAAACGCATGGCAAGGCGGCAGTTTCATTTGCTCCACATCGGCCACGTTCCAGGCCGACACAATCATGCGGCGAGAATCTGGCGTGTGTTTGATTTGCTGGATGACTTGTGCAATCTGGTCGATATGCGTGCCATCCGGCTTGGGCCAGTTACGCCACTGATAACCATATACCGGGCCCAGATTACCCTCGGCATCGGCCCATTCATCCCAGATGCTGACACCATGCTCTTTCAGGTAAGCAGTATTGGTACTGCCCTGCAAAAACCACAACAGCTCGTGAATAATCGACTTGAGATGGACTTTTTTGGTGGTTAGCAAGGGGAAGCCGGCGTTTAAATCAAAGCGCATCTGATAGCCAAATACTGACATGGTGCCAGTGCCAGTACGGTCAGTTTTGACATGGCCATGGGCCAGCACATGGTTCAGCAGGTCGTGGTACTGTTGCATGGCTTGGCTCCTAGTCCTGGCAATGCGCCGTGATAAACTGTTTAATCGCGTCCACACTCACCTCCATTACCGTGAATTTTTGTGGCAGGTCTTCAATCCCATCAAGGCTAGCCGGGCGTGGAGGCACTTCGCCCAGGGCTTCGACCAGTGCAGCTTCAAACTTGGCGGGCAAGGCGGTTTCCAGCACCACCATAGGCGTTGCCGTGTCACGTACTTCCAGCGCGACTTTCAGGCCATCGGCGGTATGCGTGTCTATCACTACGCCATATTTGACTTTGGTATCACGGATAGTCGCCATGCGGTTGGCGTGATTGCTGCTGCCGGAGACAAAACCAAACCGGGCGCTGACTTGGGGCATATAGGCGCTTAAATCAAAGGCGCCACCTTGATCTACACTGGCCCATAATGCACGCACTTTGGCACCGTCTTGGCCGACCAAATCATAGACAAAGCGCTCGAAGTTTGAAGCCTTGCTAATGTCCATCGACGGGCTGGAGGTATGGTAGGTGTTGGCAGAGCCACGTGGTTTATACAGACCAGTTTTGAAAAACTCGTCCAGCACGTCGTTTTCGTTAGTCGCCACCACCAGTTTATCAATCGGCAAACCCATCATGCGGGCAATATGGCCTGCGCAGACATTACCAAAATTGCCGCTAGGCACCGTGAAACTGACTTTTTGGCTGTTGTCTTGGGTGACCGCAAAATAGCCTTTAAAGTAGTACACCACTTGCGCCACAATGCGACCCCAATTGATGCTGTTGACGGCCCCAATTTTGTATTTGGCCTTAAACGCGTGGTCGTTGGAGACGGCTTTGACCATGTCTTGCGCATCGTCAAACACGCCTTTGACGGCGATGTTGAAAATGTTGTCGTCTTGCAGACTGAACATTTGCGCGGTTTGAAAACGACTCATTTTTTGGTGTGGACTGAGCATAAACACGCGCACACCCTGCTTGCCGCGCATGGCGTATTCGGCGGCACTGCCGGTGTCACCAGAAGTGGCCCCGAGAATATTGGTGGTTTCCCCTTTTTTAACCAGCACGTATTCAAACAAATGGCCGAGCAACTGCATGGCCATGTCTTTAAACGCCAGCGTCGGGCCGTTAGACAGGCTGAGCAGGTAGAGGTTATTTTCCAGCTTGACGGTAGGGGTAATGTCTTCAGCGTTTTGTCCGGCACGGGTAAAGCCATACACTTCCGCAGTGTAAGTTTTGTCGATAATGGCTTTTAAATCAGCGGCAGGAATGTCATCAACCAGACGTGACAGGATGGCAAAAGCCAAATCGCGGTAATGCATACCGCGCATGGCAGTCAGGTCAGCATCGCTGAATTGCGGATACTGCTCGGGCAAATATAAGCCGCCATCCGGTGCCAGACCACCCAGCAAAATGTCACTAAACGGCAGGGCAGGCGATTGCCCGCGGGTACTGATGTATTTCATGAGTTACCTACCCAACTCTTCCATACGTATTTTGGTGACAGCGCCCTCGATGGCCGCCAAAGCCTCAATGGCTTGAATCGCGCTATCCATGGTGTTTTCCTTGGTAACGTGGGTCAGAATCACGATATCCGCAGCCAACTCATTGTCGGCAGGTTCTTTTTGCATCATGGCGTCTATGGAGATGGCGTGGTCGCCCAGTATTTTGGTCACTTCGGCCAGAACACCAGGCTTGTCTGAAGCACGCATGCGCAGGTAATACGCGCTGCTGATTTCGCTAATCGGCAATATTGGCAGCACTTGTTGCTGGTCTAGCTGCACACCCAAATAGGCGACACGTTGCTGGGCGTGTGTGCCTTGCGCACGGGCAATATCGACCAAATCGGCCACCACGGCACTGGCGGTGGGTTCAGCGCCGGCACCGGCGCCGTAATACAGGGTTGGGCCGACGGCATCGCCTTTTACCACCACTGCGTTCATGGCACCGTTGACATTGGCAATCAGACGCTTTTCAGGAATCAAGGTCGGGTGGACGCGCAACTCGATGCCTGCGTCAGTTTTTTTGCTGATGCCGAGTAATTTGACCCGGTAGCCCAGTTCTTCGGCATATTTAATATCTTTGGTGCCAAGCTTGGTAATGCCCTCGGTATAGGCCTGCGCAAACTGCATGGGCATGCCAAAGGCAATGCTGGCCATGATGGTGAGTTTATGCGCGGCATCAATGCCTTCGACGTCGAAGGTTGGATCGGCTTCGGCATAACCCAGGCGTTGCGCTTCTTTCAGCACATCGGCAAACGCCAGGCCTTTTTCGCGCATTTCGCTCAGAATAAAGTTGGTGGTGCCGTTGATAATGCCAGCCACCCATTCAATACGGTTGGCACTCAGGCCTTCGCGTAGCGCCTTGATGATGGGAATACCGCCAGCCACCGCCGCTTCAAACGCCACAATCACGCTTTTGTCAGCTGCCGCTCTGAAAATTTCGTTACCGTGCACAGCGAGCAAGGCTTTGTTGGCGGTGACCACATGCTTGCCGTTGGCAATGGCTTGCAACACCAGTTCTTTTGCCACCGTGTAGCCACCAATTAACTCAACGACCACATCAATGTCAGCGTTGTTGACCACAGCAAAGGCATCGTCTGTCACAGCGACTTTGCCGCCGGTGACTTGGGTTGCCAAGGCCAGATTACGGTCAGCCACCTGTACGATCTCGATAGTGGCCCCAATACGGCGGGCGATTTCTTGCTGATTGCGGGTGAGCACGGTATAAGTACCGCCGCCGACAGTCCCTATGCCCAATAAACCTACTTTTAATGCGTTCATGAAATACTCAGTCAGATTATTTTGAATGTTTTTTACGGTAGCCATCCAGATAACGGCCGACGCGGGTCATGGCTTCGGTCAGGTCATCGACGTTGGGCAGGAACACCACACGAAAATGGTCTGGCGATTTCCAGTTAAAACCGGTACCTTGTACCAGCAGCACTTTTTCTTCCAGCAACAGGTCGAGAATAAATTGCTGGTCATCACTAATCGGGTACAGCTTGGGGTCAAGCCTTGGGAACAAATACATGGCCGCTTGCGGCTTGACGCAGGTGACGCCGGGCATGCTGGTCAGCATGTCATAGGCCAGGTCACGCTGTTTGCACAGACGGCCACCGGGCGCGACCAGGTCGTTTATGCTTTGATAACCACCCAAAGCGGTCTGAATCGCGAGTTGTCCGGGCACGTTGGCGCACAAACGCATGGAGGCCAGCATGTTGAGGCCTTCGATGTAGTCTTTGGCGTCTTTTTTATCGCCGGAAATCATCATCCAGCCAGAACGGTAACCACAGGCGCGGTAGTTTTTGGACAAGCCGTTAAAGGTCACAAACAGCACGTCATCGGCCAGTGAGGCGATGGAGGTATGCGTGTTACCGTCGTACAGCACTTTGTCGTAGATTTCGTCGGCAAATATCACCAGGCCATGATGACGGGCGATTTCAATCATGCCTTCCAGCGTTTCTTTCGGGTACAGCGCGCCGGTCGGGTTGTTCGGGTTGATAATGACAATGCCTTTGGTATTGGCATTGATTTTATTCTCGATGTCTTTCAGGTC
>CAYYBN010000018.1:0-16334 GCA_964470225.1 uncultured Methylotenera sp.
CTCAATAAAGTTCAATCCAGTTGTTAAAGTTAAACCCTATCCTTTCATTCAAGGTATGTCATGAAAAAAATAACTAAAGCTGTATTCCCGGTGGCTGGCCTAGGTAGCCGCTTTTTGCCAGCGACCAAAGCTGTTGCCAAAGAAATGTTGCCCATTGTGGATAAGCCCTTGATTCAATATGCCGTCGAAGAAGCGATGGAAGCGGGCATTACCGATCTGATCTTTATTACCAGCCGCACCAAAAGACAAATCGAAGACCATTTTGACAAAGCCTATGAACTGGAAACAGAGCTGGCACTGGCCAATAAACAGGCCCTACTTGAGGTGGCCAAATCAACGCTGCCCAAAGGCATGAATTGCGTGTTTATCCGTCAATCGCAACCGTTGGGGCTAGGCCACGCTGTGTTGTGTGCCAAACCAGCGGTTGGCGATGAACCGTTTGCTGTGTTGCTGCCAGATGACTTATTACGAGGCCAGGTATCCATCACCAAGCAGATGGTCGAGGTGTATAACGCGCAACAAGCATCGGTACTCGGTATTGAACCGGTTGCGCCGCAAGATACCAGTAGTTATGGTGTGGTTGATGCCCAGCATGTCACTGAGCAGTTGCTGCAAGTGCGCAGTATGGTCGAAAAGCCTAAGCCGGAAGAAGCCCCCTCTAATCTGGCGGTGGTTGGACGCTATGTATTAACGCCACGTATCTTTGATTGTTTGCAACATGTCAAACCCGGCAAAGGTGGCGAAATTCAGCTGACCGATGGTATTTCTGCCCTGATGCAGTATGAGAAAGTGTTTGCCTATCGCTATGACGGCAAGCGTTACGACTGCGGCAGCAAACTGGGTTTTATGCAGGCCAATATCGAATTGGGCTTGCAGCATCCCGAGGTAGGTCCTGCCCTGAAGGCCATGCTTCAGTCGATGCCGCTGTAGAGTCAAAGTCACCATGTTTGTGCAACACCCCAATCACTGGCTGACGCATTCCAGTCTGATTCACGATGCCGCGACAGTGAGCTCGGCAATTGCACAGTTAGCTGAGGCCTTGAATACAGCCTTGCAAACGCAGCCCGCCATGGTGATTTGTGTCATGCGTGGGGGCTTGTATCTGACCGGTCAACTCCTGCCAGCCCTCAAATTTCCGTTGACGCTGGATTACTTGCAGGCCAACCGTTATCAAGGCACTGCTGGCAGCACTTTACAGTGGCGTAGTTATCCCGAGTTGTCGTTGCAAGGGCAGCAAGTCATTATTCTCGATGACATTCTGGATGAAGGTGACACGTTGTTGGCGGTGCGTGCGTTTTGTCTGGCACAAGGTGCAGCGCGGGTATGGACCTGCGTATTAGCAGATAAACTGCATGGCCGCCCCAAGCCATTACAGGCAGATTTCACCGGATTACAGGTGCCCGATCAGTATGTATTTGGCTGTGGTATGGATGTGTATGGATGGTGGCGACAGTTGCCAGAGATACGCGCATTGCATGAAATTAAGCAGACACCATTGGCAGATTAGTCCGGCAAGTCAGACTGTTTGCACCATGCGATAGCGCGTGTAAGGTCTGTCGCGTGACCATTCTGGCGGAGAAGGGGGGATTCGAACCCCCGATACGTTTGCACGTATGCCTGATTTCGAGTCAGGTACATTCAACCAGCTCTGCCACTTCTCCGCAGGGTTTGACGATGCAAAAACCACATAAGTGTACACTGGCCCGTGGTCAAGATTCAATCGTTGTGCACAAATTCTATTCATTTCTGGCGGCTGGTAACTCGATGCCAATAATCAGGCCATGCAATGGTGGCTGCTTGTTACGCAAGCGTAGTTTGCCACCATGTTTTTCTACAATCATACGAGCAATGGTCAGGCCCAGTCCACTGCCACCGGTGTGGCGTGAACGCGAATCTTCCAGCCGACGGAAAGGCTCAAGTATGCGTTCCAGTTCCGATTCTGGAATGCCGGGGCCATCGTCGCTGACCGTGCAGAAAATTTGAGCGTCCTGCACATGCATGGACAATACTGGTTGTTCGCCATAAGTGATGGCGTTATGCAAAATATTGGTCAAACAACGTTTAAGCAGGCTGGCCGAGCCTTGCAGATACACCGGTTGCTGCGGCAAGTCCGCTTTGATGGTAAGGCCACTCTCGGCAAAATCATCGCATACTGCCTGTGCCACCGTACACAAGTCTACCTGCTGTTTTTGCAGATGGGCTGCAGACAACTGGGCAAAGTCCAACCCTTCGCGCACCATGTCCAGCGTTGCCGTCAAATCGTCTATCATTTTCTGCTTGAGCGCAGGCTCTTTGATTTTTTCCATACGCAAGCGCAAGCGGGTTAAAGGTGTTTGTAGGTCATGGGCGATGGCGCCCACCATAAATGCCCGTTCACGCATGTGCCCAAGCAAGCTGCGCTGCATATCGTTGAAGGCACTGGCAGCACGTCTGACCTCTATGGTGCCTTCATTTTCTGGTAATGGGGCATGTTCGATATTGCTGGCCAGTTGTCTCGCCGCCTTGGCCAGCTTGCGTAACGGCCGTGTGGAGACGCTGGCCACCACCCAGGTGACGCAGACCAGTGCCAGCAGCACGCAGGCCAGTATCAGTGGTTGTCGGGTGGCAGGTGCGATTGGTGGAGGCCGCATGCCTACATGGGTATACATGACTACAGGCGTGGCATCTTCCAGCTGCGTATACACTGCCAGACATTGTCCGCGCGGTGGCGGCGGCCGGTGGTCGTCACGCGTATCGTGCCAGCGATGTGCGTGTCGTCTCGGTGCGCATGCATCGCGGTTGACCAATTGCACCTGCGCTGCCAGTTCAGGCACCAACAACCGTACCAGTGGCGCAATTTCATGCGTGGGCGGGGTAGGGGTCACGGCTGGCGGGCGCACATCAAACACCACGCGTATGCCCATGTTGGCTAATGCGCTTTGAATTTCTGGCCGTTTGTCAGCCACAGTGGCATCGAGGATGCGCAGCACATTCTCAATCCGCTCAAACAAAAACTGGCTACGCAGGCGGGACGCTTCAACTCGGAAAGCGCGCTCACCAAGCAGATTGACCAACAAGGCGGTGACCAGAATGCCGGTGAGTAAAATCAGAAAAATGCGTACTGACAATGTACTGAATACGCGTTGTATCACGGCAAATACCTCACTTCGGCGGTCAGCAGATAGCCTTCGTTGCGCAAGGTTTTAATCAGGCTGGGATGCTTGTGGTCAGGCTCGATTTTTTGCCGCAAGCGGCTGATTTGCAAATCAATCGAGCGATCAAAAGGTCCCGCTTCACGGCCATGCATTTCTTCCATCAGTTGGTCACGGCTGAGCACGCGATTGGCATGCATCAGCATAAAGCGCAAAAACTTGAACTCGGCATTGGACAAGGCAATGCTGGTTTGCTGGGCATCCAGCAGGCTGCGGTTGGTCAGGTCCAGTGTCCACTGATTAAAAGCGATATAACGGTAATGTTCCAGTGTTGCCGGTGATGCAGGCGTGGTCGCTTTATGCATCTGGCTGCGGCGTACCACACTGCGGATGCGCGAGAGCAGTTCCAGCGGTTCGAACGGTTTGGCGACATAATCATCGGCACCCGTTTCCAGCCCCATAATGGTATCGAGGGCGCTGGTTCTGGCGGTGAGCATGATAATCGGCAAGGTGGCCCATTTGGCTGAAGCACGCAGCTCGCGGCAGATATCGATGCCAGACTGGCGTGGCAGATTAATGTCCAGAATCACCACGTCTGGGGTGCGCTGTTGCAACCGTTGCCAGCACTCGGCATGGTGGGCAGCCTGTTCCGTGCTTAATCCGTTGTCATGTAAAAAATCACACAGTAACTCGCGGATGGCGTCATCATCATCCACCACCAATACATGGAGGTGGGCTGCGTGGTCTTGGGCTGTTATTTGAGGTGTCTGCATGCCTGCATTGAACCACAAAACCGCCCGTTAAAGCGGTTTTGTAGCTGGACTTTAAGACTTGTTTAACGTGGGTTTATTGAAAGTGCGCTGATTTAAAGTGCGGGTGTTTGGGAAATGCATTTTCATCAAAGACCTTTTTCTGTGGCTCGCTCAGTTGCGCATAAAAAGTGCGGATCGCCGCTGCACGTTGCGCACGCTGTGTGTCACGCACCTTGTCCAGTGCTTCCATTTTATCCAGACGCTCCAGCGTGGTCAGTTTGTCCAGTGCTTCATGCTCAGCCCAACCGTGGTTGGTGTCGTTGCGCAATTGCCCCTGCAAGGTTTGCCAGGCGCTTTCCTGCGCTGCGCTCAGTTGTAACTGCGTATGCAGTCTGGCCTGATGCTGTTCAAAGCGTTCGGCCCGCTGCTGTTGCCAGTTGCTTTTGTCGAACTTGCCTTTGCCGCAATCGTGCTCGGCCAAGGCCAAACCCGAGACCAGTGTCAATACGGCGGCCATGGCTATCAGTTTCAGTTTCATTTTGCTTCCCTTTCGATTGTCATTGCACATCGCAATGGTGAAATTAAAACACCCGAATGTATCGGGTGTTTTTCTGGATGGAAGCGGTGTGTATCGGATTGTATCGCTAGGCAATGCCTTGGCTGGCCAGATAATCCTCGTAATTGCCGGTAAAGTCGACTATGCCATCAGCTTTGATTTCGATGATGCGGGTGGCAATCGAACTGACAAATTCGCGGTCATGGCTGACAAAGAACAAGGTGCCCTTGTATTTGTCCAGCGCGGTGTTGAGGGCTTCAATGGATTCCATGTCCATGTGGTTGGTGGGTTCATCCATCAGCAGCACATTGGTTTTGGCCAGCATCAGTTTGCCATACAGCATACGGCCTTTTTCACCACCGGAGAGCACCTTGACTGACTTTTTGGTGGCTTCGGTGGGGAACAATAGTCGGCCCAACATGCTGCGTACGGTGTTGTCATCATCGCCTTGCTGACGCTGGGCGGTCATCCACTCAAACAGGTCTTCACCTTGGGCAAATTCATATTCGTGGTCTTGCGCAAAATAACCCAGTTTGGCTTTTTCTGCCCATTTGACTTCGCCCTGCTGGGGTTGCAAATCGCCGGCCAGACAACGCAAGAAAGTGGTTTTACCGATGCCGTTTTCGCCAATAATGGCGACCTTTTCACCCGCTTCAAACATCATTTCTACGTTTTTAAACAAGGGTTTGTCAAAGCCGTGACCGAGTTTTTTCAGTTCAACCGCATTACGGTGCAGTTTTTCTCTGTCGTCAAATTCAAAACGGATAAACGGGTACTGTCGGCTGGAAGGTTTGAATTCCTCGACCTTGATTTTTTCAATCTGTTTGGCACGGCTGGTGGCCTGCTTGGCTTTGGAGGCGTTGGCCGAGAAGCGGCGCACAAAGTCCTGCAAATCGGCAATCTGTTGCTTGGCTTTGGCGTTGTCTCTGGCTTGCTGGTTACGTGCCGCGATACTGGCTTCCATGTAATCATCATAGTTGCCAGGGTAAGAGGTGATTTTGCCGTAGTCCATATCGCAGGTATGCGTACATACCTGATTTAAAAAGTGGCGGTCATGCGAAATAATCACCATGGTACAGTCACGGTTGTTGACCACATCTTCCAGCCAGCGGATGGTGTTGATGTCCAGGTTGTTGGTCGGTTCATCCAGCAGCAATACATCAGGATTGGCGAATAGTGCTTGTACCAGCAACACACGCAATTTCCAGCCCGGTGCCACTGCGCTCATGGGGCCATTATGCTGCTCAATCGGGATACCTACGCCTAACAGCAACTCACCGGCACGCGCTTCGGCGGTGTAGCCATCATATTCTGCAAACACGCTTTCGAGTTCGGCGGCGCGCATGTAGTCCTCTTCGGTCGCTTCCAGATTGGCGTAAATGGCGTCACGCTCCTGCATGGCTTTCCACATTTGTTCGTGACCCATCATTACCACGTCTAGCACGCGCTGGTCTTCGTAGGCAAACTGGTCCTGCTTCAGAAACGCCATGCGCTCGTTGGTGTCGAGGCTGACATTGCCTGAGGTGGGCTCCAGTACGCCTGCCAAGATTTTCATAAAAGTAGATTTGCCGCAGCCATTGGCACCAATCAGGCCATAGCGGTTGCCGTCGCCAAATTTGATCGAGACGTTTTCAAACAGCGGCTTGGAGCCAAACTGCATGGTGATATTGTTTGCAATTAACATGTCAGGCTTTCTTGAGTGAGGCGACCAGACGCTGGCGATGGCGCAGGCATCTGGTCAAACCGCTGCGTTTTTAAAAGGTGTTGTAGATGACCACTTCATCCATAGGCAACTGGCCGCCGCGCGGTTTGGCCGGTTCCAGCGCTTTACCCACCACCACAAACATAACTGGCACGTGGTCAGCAGGCAAGTGGATTAGTTTGCTGACGGCCTCAAAATCAAATCCATCCATCGGGCAGCTGTCATACCCCATGGCTTTGGCGGCCAGCATCAGCGTCATCGCTGCCATGCCGCCTGAACGCATGCCTTCGTCACGTTGCGCTTGCGGGTGGTCGGTGTTATAGCCCTGAATGGCATTGACCAGAAAGTCGCTGACTGGCTGCGGCGCATTGACCCAGTAACGGGCGGGGTCTTTTTGCCAGGCTTGCAGGTCAACGGTTAACACAATCAGCAGTGAGGCATCCGTGACCTGGGCTTGGTCCCAGCTGACGGCACGAATTTGCTGACGCAAAGCTGGATCGGTGACCACCACAAAACGCCAATGCTGAATATTAAAGGCGGTGGGCGAGAGCATGGCCAATGACATCAGCCGTTCAATATCGGCTGGCGGCATCACATGCTGCGGGTCATAGGCTTTGACTGAACGGCGGTGTTCTATGGCTTCAAAAACGTTCATGGGTTTCCTGAATAACTGATTTCTAAAATCTCTACTGGCAGCGGCCCGGCCGGACGCTGCCAAATGGTATTGTCGCCTACCTTGCGTCTGAGCAAGGCTTTGGCCAGTGGCGATACATAACTGACTTTATGCTGGGCAATATCGGCTTCATCTTCCCCGACAATTTGCACTCGACGGCGCTCGCCAGCGTCGTCCTCTATGGTCACAATGGCGCCAAACAACACGGTGTCTTGCGGTTGCAAGGCCGGTTCCACCAACTGTGCCGTTTCCAGACGCGCGCTGTAATAGCGCAAATCACGCTCGATTTCAGCCAGTTTTTGCTGCGCGTTTGGCTCATCTTGATGCTGGCTGTAATGCTGACGTTGCTGGTTCAGTGCGCTGAGCGTCTGTTGTAGCTGCTGCCAGCCTGTGGGAGTAACGTAGTTGGCATGTGGACTGAGCGGCCGTTCAGGCAGGTCGGTACCGGCATGCTCCAGATCATCTTCTTTAACAAAACCGCGACTCATGCTTGACTGCTCCGCCAGAACCTGACTTTGCAAAACGGCATCACGCCGAGTGTTTGCTGTGCTAGCAAACAATGATTTTGCAAACCGCGCATTGTAACAGTTTACGGTCGCGCTGACGACTGCACTAACGAGTCTGTGGACTGTTGTATGGCCAATGCCAGTCGCTGTTCAGCGAAATAATTGGAGGCTGCCGGCGTTAAATGACCATAATCCCAGGTGGTGAGGCCAGTCAGCCGGTCAGCCCCCACATACACCAGACAGCCACTGTGGTTGCAAAACGTATCCATCATGCTGACATACTCCAATGATGGGCTATGCGCAAATACTTTTTGCATGTGTTGATCATGCACCATGTAATGGGTATCGACACCAAAGAGCGTACGCTGCGGGGTAGACTTCCATAGCCAGTAAGTCACCAGCTTGGGCAGGTCGCGTCGCCAATGGGGTCCCGGCCCAACCAGCAGTACGCGCTTCACCCCGTGCGCATGCAGGGTCGCCGCTATTTTTTCCAATATGTCTGGTTGGTGTTGCTTATTCTGCGCAATTACCACCACCTCGGGTTTGGCCTTGAGCATGGTCTGCCAGGCGAACCAGTTAGACGTGTCACAATAATCATCCGGATTTTGTTTGAATTGCAGTTTGGGGGTGCAGCCTGAACTTGCGACTTGCAAAATCTGCCAGTCTTTGCCGATGTGTTGCGACAGCCCGCCATACAAATGCTGGGCGTGACTGTCACCCCACAGCATGACCCGGTGGGCTTTATTCGGGTCAGGTAGGTAGCATTCTTCGGCAATCTGTGCCACCGGCTGGCTGGTGGATTCGCCCAGTTTGGATTTTTCAATGTCATAAAAATCACACTGAATGCGGTAGGCTTGCAAAATACCGGCACGCTGGAAATAACGCATCTGCGGCATGGCATTTTCAAAGTAATCCAGAAATACCGCTTTTTCAGGCGACAATCTAAACGCAAAGCCTTTGCTAAAAAATCCGGCCAGACCTACGCTGATAAAAAATACTGCCGCCCCGACAGTGCAGGTTATCAACTGTCGGCGGCTAATGCGTTGCCGGTTACGAAACGGAGTCTCGATGTATTTCCAGCTAAAATAAGCCAGCATCAGTGATACCACAATCAATGACAGGTACTTGACTACCGTCAGTTCTTCTATGAGTGCGTGTCTGGCGAGTGCAAAAAGTGGTTGGTGCCAGAGGTAGGCGCTGTAGCTGATCAGCCCAATACCAACCAGCCAGCGCTGCCCCAGCCATTTTCCAATCCAGGTTTCGCCAGTCGCAAACACTAACAGACACATGGCTCCCAGTGTCGGCGCCAGCGTGTACAGGCTGGGGGTAGGCACATGGTCATCAAACAGCCAGACACTGGCGATAATCAGCGTCAGACCCAATAAGGCCAGCATTTGTTGGACCATGATGGGTAGTCGCGGCTGGCCGTGGCTGAACAGCCAGGTCGCAGCCATCGCTCCCAGCAGCAACTCCCAGGTACGGCTGGGCAGCAGGAAAAAGGTTTTGACCGGCTGCGGGATGACATGCGTATGTGCGTAGACCAGACTCAGCACAAACAGGATAAGCAAGGTCGGGAACAGCCATGGCTTCTGACGCTTCCACAGCCAGCAGACCAGCAATGGAAATAGCATGTAATACTGCTCTTCGACCGACAAACTCCAAGTGTGTATCAGCGGGTTCAGGTCGGATGTGGCATCAAAATAATTGGTGGTAATGCGGAATAAAATATTGGAAGCAAATACCGAAACTGCGACCAGCGCACTCGAAAAACTTTTCATGTCTTTGGCTGGTAATAACCACCAGCTGACCAACAGTGCAACCAGCATGACCACAAACAGGGCCGGCAGAATGCGCCGCGCACGCCGTTCGTAAAAGTCCAGCAGTGAAAACTGTCCGGTGCTGAGCGCCTGCAGAATAATGCCGGTAATCAGAAATCCACTGATGACAAAAAAGACATCGACCCCGACGAATCCACCACTAAAACTGTGGAAGCCAGCGTGATACAGCAAGACAGGAAGCACAGCCACGGCACGCAGGCCGTCAATTTCTTTTCTATAGTTCATTCAGGAAGCGGGGTGTTAACACAGGTACAAATACAATATGGAAGCATGATTGGTTTCAAACATTGTTATATGCAATTTCGTAAGCTTTCACAAGCGAAATTTACGTTTTGTTGCAAATGCGGGTGTAAAAGCAAGTGGTTGGTTGATGGCAAGGGGATAACCTGCACTCGCGCGCAGTTTTATCCGGGCTTGGCTTCCCTAAGCCTGGTCACTCACGTAGAATGAAGTGGCCTCTCAAGCCATGGAATATGCGCATTGCATGAATAAAAATAATTTTGATGGTGTCAGAATTGGTCTGGCGCTGATTGTGGTCTTCTCGCATCTGGCGGTACTCACGCAGTTACCTATGTTTGCCTTCTTGGGGCATTTTTTTGATGCCCGTTTCGCGGTCGAAGGTTTTTTTGCCATCAGTGGCTATCTGGTGACCAAAAGCTTCTACTCCAGTCGTAGTACGCTGGAATATCTGGAAAAACGCATACGACGCATTTGTCCGGCCTATGTGACAGCTGTTTTGTTATGTCTTTGCATCGGCGCCTGCTCTACCAGCCTGAGCCTGCGTGACTTTTTTCAGCACGTGGAAACGTACAAATACCTGTTGGCTAACCTGACTTTTCTAAATTTTATCCAGCCCTCGTTGCCACAAGCATTTCAAGGAAACCCGCTGAACGCCATGGATGGCTCACTGTGGACCATTAAAATTGAAATTATGTTGTACTTTTGCGTCCCCTTGCTGGTTTGGGGGTATCGCAGGCTGGGGGCGTTGCCGGTGACGGCTGCGGCGGTCGTGCTGAGTGTGGCTTGGGTCTATTACTTTCAGTTCATGGTTGCGGACGGTAAAGGCTTGGAAATGGCCAAACAGTTCCCCGGTCAGTTAGCCTACTTTGCACTGGGTGGCCTGTTTGCGGTCGATAAGCGGGTGGCGGCACAGTTACCGTGGATAGTACTGGCAGGAACGATCTTGCTGTGTACGGTGAGTGCGCCGGTGGCAAAACTCATCATTGACCCGCTGGCCTATGCCGCTATCGTCATTTATCTGGCCACTGCCGCATGGCAAAGCCTGAACTTCGGTAAATATGGCGACGTGTCTTATGGTATTTATCTCTACCATTTCCCGATTATTCAAACCTTGATTTTTGTCGGTGTATTCGCCTATGCCCCATGGTTGGGGGTGTTGCTGGCCTTGTTATTAACGTTGCTCGCCGCTTGGCTCTCTTGGCACCTTATTGAGAAGCGCATGCTCAAACGCACTTCGCACTACGTGCTGGCCGCCCGCAGCTAGCAGGCGCGTTTGCATATTGAAAACTCAGATGACCAGCGCCGATTCAGCACTGGTGTAAAGAAACAACCTCAGGCCAGTTTTGAAATTCTGCTAGGGTTTGCGGGCTCGTTTTAATCGCTGCCCGTACCACTGCCGATATTTGTCTTCAATGTGGACGAAAGTCCAACGTGAGACAGCAATGGTAATCGCACAAGTCAGCGTGTTGACTAGCAATGCGCCCCAACCATGCAAGGCATCCAGTGGAATGCCACCGAGTTTGCTGACCAACGCCACCATGACAAACACCACCAAAATATGCGTCATGTAGATGGAGTAAGACCATTTGCCAATTTGTAGCAAGGGTGCCCACAACAGCAAGCGACCAAGCCAGCCTGTACGTTCCTGTGACAGTACCAGCAACAGCAGCGCGAACGCTGCAATGCTCAACCACTCGTAGGCGTGGCCATAGGTAGCAAAACTGATGCCTACCATGGCCAGTAAGGTGGCAATCATTTCTGCCAGCACGACAGGTGGCAAGTATTGCTGTAGCGTTTCCCGGTAGCGGTGTATCGTCATTCCCAGATAAAAACCAGCCAAGCAACGCACAAACCCGAGGTCATAACTGTAATTGAGGTCATGTACGCCCCGATTGAGTAACCACAGGTAGAGCCCAAGGGCAATCACGCCCGGCAGATAAGCCGGCAAGCGTTTATCCAGCCATTTAACGTAGGCAAAAAACACCATGTAGGTGTAAAACTCGGCACTGATGCTCCAGCTAGGTTCGTTCCAAGTCAGGTATGGCTGGACATTAAACGCATGTAGCAACAGCAAGTGGGTAAGTGCTGATTGCCAATTATTGCGGTCGAACTCCTGGGCGCCCCCGATACCATAGTGAAATAATGCCATTTTCAAGCCGACAAAGCCGACAAAGGCCACCAACATGAACACATGAATTGGATAAATGCGAAAAAAACGCATGCTGATAAATGTGCTGAAAGCCAGCCCCTGCTTTATTTTCTCGGCATACGCATGTTGTAAGACAAAGCCGGATAACATGAAAAACAGGTCTACAAACAGATAACTGTTGCTGACCAGTCCAGTGCCCTGGGACCACAGCGTATAAGGGAGGTGATACAGAATAACCATACACGCAGCAATGCCACGTAAAGACTCTAATTTATAAAACATGCAATAGTGTTGGCATTTAAATTATTTGGCAGAGGAGGAGGCAGCGTGTTCATTGACGTAGGTCAAGGTTACTTAGGCTTTAATTATGCGATGACACATTGAAGGAATGGTAACACGACCAGATTGATTTTATTCCACTCGTTAATCTATTTCACGTTTGACCCTGTCCGCGCTTGCAGCGCGGTCATGATGGCTTCTGCAACCGGTGTCGCACCAATCATGTTCAAATGATTTGAGTCACTGTAGCGTGGTTGCCCATGGGCATCTACACTGCTACACAGGGAGTTGTTGCAGAACAATCGGGCGGGGTCAACCAAAACGACCTGACTAAGACCACTGAAACTGTCCAGCACATCCTGATTTCGGGCAAGATACTTCTGTATGCTGACCGTGGGACTGTTCACTGGCCAGCCATACCAGCGCTGCTTAAACACCACATCAGTGACGCGCTGGTCGAATTCCGGTACTGGTTGAACGATGATCACCGTTTTTCCGGCAGCCTGAAACGCTGCAATGGTGGTTGCTAGCGCCTTAACGAAGACACGTTTATTGTCAGCAGGTGTGATTGCTTGCAATTGTGGTGTAGACATCAACACTTGTACATGTTGATTGCCATTCCCATCATCACGGCCGCCAGCAGTGTAGTTGGCCCACTCCGCAGCCAGTATGACATGGGTAATGTCTGGGGTATGAATAATTTTGTCGGTGATGGCGCGTAGGCTGCTGATACAATCTGGCGCTTGATAAGCACTGAGTTTAAAGTCCAACAGCGGCACACAAAAACTGCCCGAGACGCTGTAAAACGCCAGATTTTGTTTTTTGGCCGCTTGAGCCAGTGCATCTGTCAGTGCGCCTGCGTGTGAGTCGCCAATCAGCGCCGCCGTGACAGGCACGTTGGCGCCCTCCGTGCAAATGTCGCCTTGGGCAATCTGGGCAGTGGTCTTGCGTCCATAAGTGTGGCAGCGGGAGGTTTCGACAGTTTGGATATTGACCAAATCACGTAACACCGGGTCGCGCAAGGCAAAGCCCCGCGTCATGTTACCGGCTATGCCGATACCTATCAGCAGCGCAGTAAAAAGTAAGCTTAAGGAAAATACCATTGCGCGGGATGTTCGATTTTTGTCGCGAAACGGCGCTTCAATATATTGCCAACTGAGACGGGCGAATAACAGCGATAGCAGGATCAGTCCCAACATCATCATCTGATCCAGCGGTTGTTGACTGCGGTATTTGACCAATGCAAACAAAGGCTGATGCCATAAGTATGCGCTGTAACTGATCAGCCCCACACCCACAAGTCCCCGGTTGGATAACAGTTTACCGGTCCAGGTTTGAGGTGTGGCAAATAGAATTATCAATGTGGTTGCTACGGTGGGCAAAAGTGCATAGAGGCCCGGAAAAGGCGTGAATTTGTCATAAACGACAATTGCTGACAGCAGCATCAGAAAACCAATGATACTGAGTGCCTGTTGCCAAAGCATTGCAATAGCTGGACGCTGGTATTCGGATAGGTAGATACTTGCCAAAGCACCCAATAACAACTCCCAGCCGCGCGTGGGTAGCAAGTAAAAACTGGCCATTGGTTTAGCGTAGGCACCCCATTGTGCCAGCGCCAAGCTGGCAATTGCAAAACAGCCCAATAGAATGACCAGACGGTGTTTCGCAAACTTCCATAGCAAGTACAACACTATCGGAAAAAACACATAGTATTGCTCTTCAACCGCTAAACTCCAGGTATGCAGCAGAGGCCGCAGTTCTGCGCTGGTATCGAAGTAGCCGCTGGTCAACCAGAACAACAGGTTGGATATAAATAATGGAACAGCCACCAGGCTCTTGGAAAAATGCTGCATGTCATCGGGCAGCAAAGTGAACCAAGCGGCTGGCAAGGTGCACAGGATGACAAAAAATAAAGCGGGCAAGATACGTCTTGCCCGTCGTTCGTAGAAGTTGATAATTGAGAAACGATGTTGCTTGAGGTCAGTCAGCAGAATGCTTGTAATCAGATAACCACTGATTACAAAAAACACATCAACGCCAACAAAGCCACCACTAAAATACTGAAATCCGGCATGAAAAAAAATGACCGGGAGCACTGCTAAGGCTCTTAATCCATCAATTTCTTTTCTGTATTGCATTTAAAAATACTTTTTAATCACCTTTAAGAATACTATCATCGAACAATGAGAGACGTGAATAATCTTTGACTTTTATTCGATACAGTGTGAAGCCTAATGTTCGTCACGTATAATCATTTCATTGAATAAAAGGTTGTAACTGTGCCTAATACATTATCCCGCCTGCCTGCACAATCCACATTAACCGCTGCGCCGAAAATTGAAGCACTGGAAAGCATACGCGGCGTGGCGGCGTTGCTGGTGGTGCTGTTTCATTTGCCTAAATGGAACAATATTTTGGTGTTCAATGTGTTGAACAATGCTTATCTGATGGTGGATTTGTTTTTTGTACTGTCAGGTTTTGTCATTGCCAATGCCTATGCCAATAAAATTACCAGTGGCAAAGCCTTGCTCCGCTTTCAGTTTTTACGTTTTGGCCGCTTGTATCCGGTACACCTGATTTTTCTCGGGGTGTTTGTGCTGTTTGAAGTGGCCAAATATTATGCCAAACAAAAAATGGGCATTGCTGGCCCCAACGCGCAGCCGTTTCAGGAAAACACGCCGACGGCCTTGATTCAGCACCTGTTTCTGGTGCAAGCCATCGGCCCCACCGGTAATGCCATTACCTTTAACCGTCCGGCCTGGTCCATCAGTGTCGAGTTTTATACCTATCTGTTGTTTGGGCTAAGTGTGTTGTTGTGCATGCGACGTAAGCAGTGGCTGTTTGGTCTGCTGTCCGGACTGTCGCTGGGGGTGCTGGCGAGTCAGCATACCTATGGCTGTGAGGAATTGTTACGTGGTATGGCCGGTTTTTTCATGGGTTGCATGGTGGCTTACAGCATCCAAGGGCTGCAAGCACGTCTGCATGGGGGGTATGCCTTGGCCTCGGTGGCTGCCATTGTGCTGTTTTTGCAGGTTAAAGCCACGTTCGTCAAGGACTATGATGCGCTGATTTTTCTGTTGTCAGCCGCATTGATTGTCAGTGTGGTGCTGGCTGAGGGCGGGCTGGTCAAGCGTGTGCTGAATTTGAAATGCCTGACCTGGCTGGGCACCATCTCCTACGCCATGTACATGTCGCATGGCGCCGTTGAATGGGTGGCGAACCAGTTTATCCGCGTGATTCTGAAAAAGACTGAGACCGTGGTGATTCAAGGCAATATTTTTCCGGCACTCAACACCATCGAAACACTGGTGACGGTAGCGATTATTTTAAGTACGGTGCTACTGGTTTCGACGCTGGTCTATCATTGGGTGGAGAAACCCTGCCGCGAAAAGTCGCGCCAGTTTGCTTTCAAATACTTGTAATTTTCACGCTAAATAAAAAACCGGCACGCATGCCGGTTTTTTCAGGCATTAAACGAAGTTCGTTTACTCCCACTCGATGGTCGCCGGTGGTTTGCCGGAAATGTCATACACCACGCGGTTAATGCCGCGTACTTCGTTGATGATTCTGTTCGAGACTTTGCCCAACAGGCTGTAAGGCAGTTCTGCCCAATGTGCCGTCATAAAGTCACTGGTGACCACCGCGCGCAGGGCGACCACATAGTCATAGGTACGGCCATCGCCCATCACGCCCACAGATTTCACTGGCAAAAACACAGTAAAGGCCTGACTGGTCAGGTCATACCAAGATTTGCCGGTGTGTTCGTCTATGGTGTTACGCAGCTCTTCGATAAAGATGGCATCGGCGCGTTGCAACAACAAGGCATAGTCACGCTTAATTTCCCCCAGAATGCGCACACCCAGCCCCGGGCCAGGGAACGGATGGCGGTAGACCATGTCACGAGGCAGGCCCAGCGCCACGCCCAACTCGCGCACTTCGTCCTTAAACAAGTCACGTAAGGGTTCCAGCAGTTTCAGGCCCAGTTGCTCGGGCAAGCCACCGACGTTGTGGTGGCTCTTGATGGTCACGGCTTTTTTCGATTTGGCGCCGCCGGATTCAATCACATCCGGATAAATGGTGCCTTGCGCCAGGAAAGTCGCGCCTTTGTGTCCGGCACCGCTGGCCTTGAGTTTGGCGGCTTCGGCCTTGAACACTTCGACAAATTCGGCACCGATGATTTTGCGCTTGGCTTCCGGGTCACTGACACCCGCCAGTTTACCCATGAATTGTTCGGTGGCATCAACGCGGATGACCTTGGCATGCAGGCGACCGGCAAACATGTCCATCACCATGTCACCTTCGTTGAGGCGTAACAGGCCATGGTCAACAAAGACGCAGGTGAGTTGGTCGCCAATGGCCCGGTGAATCAGTGCGGCAGCGACTGAGGAATCGACACCGCCGGACAAACCTAAAATGACCTCTTCATCACCGACCCGGGCTTTGATTTTAGCGACGGCTTCCGAAATATAGTCGCCCATGATCCAATCCGGTTGGGCCTGGCATATGTC
>CAYYBN010000019.1:0-16022 GCA_964470225.1 uncultured Methylotenera sp.
CGTCAGCCAGATGGCAAGGAATGCCAAGTTAATGCCCCCGATACGGTGCCACCACTCACGGGTTTGTGCCGGCATCCATCGCCCCATGAGGCCCATGATGATGATCATAAATAGCGAGATAAACAGCGTCGCCAGCGGTACACCCAAACCGACCAGCAGATTGGGTTTGAGATTGCTTGAGGCGGGGATGCTGAGAAATGAACAATCTGACCACAGGATGGTTGTGATGTGTCTGAAGCTGCCAAATAAGGACATCAGACCTGCCACACCGGCTAAAAACATCAGTTGCGGCGCAAAACGATGCAACATTCGTTCGCGGTTGTTCAGAACAGGACGTTGCAAACAGCATAAATAACAGCAGGCGACAATACTAAATACTGTCAATAGGCCGCCCCAGAGTGCTACTTTTGGCGATTCAATGCTATCTAGCAACTGACGCAGATATTCAGGTTCGCCAAGTTGGCTAACCAATAGCACCGAAGTTTCAGTGCTGGACTGGCTCAAATAGAACACCAGCATCATACTTGCCAACGCCAGTGCCAGCAGTTGTAACTGGTTGAGCAGGGTATTGGTGAGCCACTGTGCAATGGCACTCAGGGTATCGGTGGTGAATAATCCACTTCTGGGCGTCAAGTAGTTACTGAAGCTGCGTAACCATGTCAGGGCTTTTTGCGTATGGCTATTGACCGGGGCTGCGTGTGTGGTGGCGGCCAGTTCGTTCTCAACGCCTTCTGTGCTGCCATTGCGATAGATTAATGCTGATAGCCAGCCACCAATATAGCCGCCACCGGAGACGGTGGATAAATAGTCAAATTTGCGCAGCAACTGGTGTTTGCTCAGTGCCTGCAATACCCCGAGGTTAAAGGTTGCGCTGCGTATGCCGCCGCCTGAAAATGCCAGGCCTATCAGCGGCTGACCTTTCTGCTCGGGTGCGCGCAGGCTGTCAATCACTGCCTGTTCTAACGAACGTACCGCCTCAAACGCGCAAAGCGAGTGTGGCTTGGGTACCTCGCAGTCTACTGGACGATGACAGGCGGCCATGACTAGCCTCCAATCAGGGTGTGGTAACGCAGCGTGCCATTTTCAAATCGTTCACGTAACTCTGATACCGGTATGCTCATACGTAACTGGTAGTGCGGCATGTCGAGAAACTTTTTCCACTCACCCCCCCATTCCACCGTACTTGATTTGGCAATGTTGCCCGCTTGGGTATATTGCGGGCCATCTCCCACATAGCCACCACTACTGGTGAATACGCCGATGTCCCAGGCCACACCAAAATTATGGTTACTTTGTCCGCCACGGGCATTGCTGACAATCGGCCCGGGGTTGCCAAAGCGTCCTTTGCGGTACAACATGTTTTGCTCTTCATAGGTGCGTGTGCCAGAAATGATGCGCACGGTCAGGCCGGTGCTGAGGATTTTTCGCATGGCACTGCGGGCATGTTGTTGGGCCAGCGTGGCCAGCGTGGCTAAACAAGACTCGGTACGGACATCAAAACTGCCATATTGCATTTTGATCTGTTCAGATTTTTCCAGAAACAGATTGGCCGCTTTTTCGGTATTCGGGCCCCAGCTCCCATCCAACTTGCCGGTGTAAAACCCCTCGGCACGCAAAACCCGTTGAAAAAACAGTACATCGTGTTCAAACAGTTTAAAACTCATGGCAGCCTCCCTGGTAGGTTCTCCGCAAGCTTTGCACAGGCTGTTAGAAAGGCGGTTGTCACGGCCTGTCATGCCAGTCATCGAGATGTGATATCGTTGCGTTGCGTGGTACCCGCACTGTGCAGTACCGGAACTTGTGTGTTGTATGGTGAGTCTGCACTGTATTATTCATCAAGACAATTCATCCAAAATGGGGAGCAATATGCAAAAGTGGCTGGCGTTAATGCTGATGTGGTTCGGTTTGACGGTGCACAGCGCCGAGGCCGCAGAGAAAAGTGTGTTCTGGAAGCTGGAGTCACCCTCCGGCAGCGTCAGTTATTTGTTTGGTACCATGCACACCGATGACAACCGTGTATATCCATTTACCCCTCCCGTCGTGGAAGCCTTGAATGCGACAGATACCTTTATGATGGAAGTGACTGAAAACAGCGACCCGACACTGTTTTTGCTCAAGGATGGTAATCTGGCGCAGTACTTGACCCAGGAAGAGTTTGACAAGGTGCGTGAACTGGCCGATTTTCATGTCATGCATCTGGGTGCGGCCATGCAAATGAAGCCGTGGTTGCTGGCGGTGGTATTTGACTTGCCAAAGCCACAAACGCCATTTGCCCAAGACAACATTCTCAAGACCCGTGCTGAAGAGTTGCTTAAAGACGTCGAGGGCATAGAATCGCCTCAACAACACTTTGGCATCATGGACAACTTTAGTATAGACGAGCAAATGACCATGTTGCGCGCTGTATTGAAACGTACCCCTGAGCAGAAAGAGAAAGACTTCGAACGCTTGATGGCTGCCTATCTGTCAGGCGATGCCGATAAAGTGGTGGCCATGGATGAATCGATCACAGGCGGTATGTTGCCAAATTCATTGTGGCAGCGCATGCGGGTCAAATTACTGGATGAACGCAATATAGCCATGGCGAAACGGCTTACCGAAAAGGCATCCAGTCAAAAACTGTTTATTGCCGTTGGCGCAGCGCACCTGGCCGGTAAAACTGGCCTGATTCAGGCTTTTAAGCAAGCAGGGTTCAAGCTGACGCCGCTGAAGAAGTAGCCCCCGCTTCACGGGCAATGCGGGTGATGTGGGCGACAAAATCCGGGTCTTCGCCAATCAGCAGTTTGGGGAGCATGTCACGGAAATCGTCCCGCGCACACCACTCGCGCATGTAGTCTTCCCACGACAACCAGCGCCGTAAACGTTTGCCGCGCATGTCGGGGTCATAGGCCAGCAGATAGGCGCGTTCAAACAGCGATATCAGAATTTCGAACAGCACCTGTTTGCGCTCCTCTTGTTCATCTGTCAGCGGCAAGGCCTCACAGCGCGAGCGCAACTGTAAATCTGGATTGCTCATCACCAGCTTTAAAAAGTCCATATAGTTATCGGCCAGTAACTGATAGGTTTCCTCATCCTCGTTTTCGCGCTCTTTGCGTTGTTCCAGCACAAACGTCAGAATTGCCAGCGGCAAACCGACCACGGTGACCACATAGCTCATTAACTCCCAGGTTTCGATGTTCATGTTATAAAAACTCCTCAAACAGTCTGGAGGTACGCTGCTTCAGTTTATCTAGCCAGGCGCGTTGTCGCCATTCGGCTAAACTGATGTTACGTGCACTTTTCAAGTCTTCCTGAAACCGCTGTTCCAGTGTCCGCGCCACTACCCTGCCAAGAATGACCACATCCACTTCAGCATTGATGCCAGCACTGCGTTAATCAAAGTTGGAGCTGCCGATGACAGACCATACACCATCAATCGACACCACTTTGGCATGCAAAATTTGCCCCTGCATTTCATAAATATTCACACCGGCAGTCAGCAAGTCGTCGTAGCGTGAGCGTTGCACATGCAAGGACATCGGCGAATCACTGAGGCCGGGTAATAACAAGTCTACCTGCACACCGCGTTTGGCTGCCGCAGTGAGTGCCTGTAGTTGCGCCTCGGTGGGTACAAAGTACGCCGCATTCAACAGCAGATAATCTTCGGCATACTCTATGGCAGACAACAGGGCCAGATAATAAGGCGAATCGGTGTCTTTTCGTTTGCTGGCCGGGATGGCAATCACGCGCACCAACTGCTCACCCTGCTTACTTGCGAGTGGAAATAGCGCGGCCTGGTCATTCAAGTCTGGTTTGCTCTCCCAATGTTGCAAAAAACCCGTTAAATCTCGGTCACGACCGGGTCGCTGATCATGGCATCGGTATCGCGCCAGCGTGAGACCAGTAGCGGCTCTTGCAGGTCTTTTTTAAACAGACGGAAAGACCCTTCGCTTTGATACGTTTTGCTCAGGTTAACCCCACCGACGATGGCCACCTGACCATCCACCACCATGATTTTACGGTGGTCACGCTGATTAAGTTCAGTCAGTGTGCTGCCTTGGGTTGGGTGAAACACCACAGTCTGCATGCCGGCTTGTTCCAGTGCGGCAAACAGTGCAGGTGGGGTGTGGTCAGAGCCGACTGCGTCATAGATGAGCCGTACCGTGACCCCTTGCGCCAGCTTCTCCAGTAACAGGGCTTTCAGTATGACGCCACTGAGGTTCACATTCTCAAAGATGAAGTATTCCAGATGTATGCTGTGATTGGCTGCACTCAACAGTCGCCGCATCTGGGCAAACGTCGATTCGCCATTAAACAGCAAAGTGACGGGATTATCGGCAAACAGTGGTTGACCGACAATCGACTGTTCAATCAGCAAGTGGTGGGCCAACGCTGCCTGTATTGACTCGTCGCTGGCTAGTGCGTTGATTTTTCTCACCGCAGTGGCCGCATTCAGCGGTTTTTTGGTGTCAACTATTTGTAAGGCCTGCGGGTCGCGCTGTGCATGATTCAATGGTTTTGCATGGTCGGGAATCACCACGCAAGCGGTGAATAACAGTGCACAAAGGCCAAACAGGGCCTGTGGCAAAACAATACGATGGAAGGTGCGCTTAGCCAGGCCAACTATCATGCTCGCTAAAGGCATGGATGGCTTGAACCATGGACTAGCTGCCACTCGCCATGACCCGTGGCCAGCTAGCCATGACTGGCTCAGGATAACTGGCTGGCGCGTTGCTGGATGATTTCGATACATTCATCGAATTGCATGGATTTGTCGAAGAAATAATTGACACCCATATTGCGTGCAAGATTACGGTAGTAGCTATTGCCATGGTTGGTCAACATGATGATGTCAGGCTTTTTGAACGGGTAGTTGCCTTGGCGGGTGTGTTGTACCACATCAAATCCGGTACCACGCGCCAGTTCGATGTCCAGCACAATCATGTCGTACTGGTGGTGGTTGAGCAGCGAAATAGCTTCTTCGCTGGTACTGGCTATGGCATCAATGGAGAGTTGCTGACAGTCGTGCAGCATACTGACAATCACCTCTCGGATCAGTGTCGAATCTTCCACTAAAAGTACACGTAGCATGTGGTTTCCTGAAGTTGACGGCCTGACAACGGACATCATACTGACTCTAGATTTGTCTGTTGCGGCGCATTGTAGCGAAGGCTACATTGTTTGACAGTCGGGCGCAGTCCTACATGCCTATCAGCAGGCAAGTGCATGCTTACCCTATGCATCACCCCATCGTTACTGTAGCAAGCCATATTTAATCGCATAGTAAGTCAGGTCGGCATTCGACTTCATGGCCATTTTTTCCAGAATGCGACTGCGGTAGGTGCTGACGGTCTTGATGCTGATAAACAGTTCATCGGCAATGGCGGTGGGTGTTTGTCCAGAGGCCAGCTTGATGAATACCTGAAATTCGCGGTCAGACAGCGTTTCATGCAGTTGTTTTTCCGAGGGATGGCTAAGTTCCTGAGTCATCAGTTCCGCCAGTTCGGCCGAAATATAGCGCTTACCGCCTGCCACTGTCCGTATGGCATGAATAATCTCGTCAGAATCAGCATTTTTAGATAAGTAGCCCTTGCAGCCGCTACGCATCAGATTCAGTGCATATTGGTCTTCAGCATAGCCGCTCAGTACCAGCACTGGCAACTCAGGCGCCACATTTTTAAGCTCGTGCAAGGTATCGACACCGTTTTTATCCGGCATGGAAATATCGAGCACCATGGCATCAAAGCGTTGCTCACGCACCATGCGTATGGCTTCGGCGCCAGAGCAGGCTTCACCGGTCACCTCCAGATCTTTTTCCAACGCAATCAGGTTGCGCAGGCCATCACGCACAATGCTATGGTCATCTACCAGCAGAATCTGTTTCATGCCGTATGCTCCTCTGCTGGCGTTACCGGCGCAGTGGTAGTCTCTGCGGCGGCTGGTTGAGGCGGGCTCTCGGCCATTTGCTTGCGTAACATTTGCCAGTCCTGGGCAATAAGCCCCAGTGAGTCTTCAAACAGCGGCTTTTGATGCCACTGACGGTATACGCGCCACAACACCAGCGCCGCCGCCATCATGGGCAACAACATGCAGCAGCCCAAAATCAGACTGCGGTGCGGGTGCGCCCACAGCAGGCTGAACAGCCACATCAGGCCTAGCATGCCGGTAAAAATCAGCAGCGCAAAGCCGAGTAACAAGCCAACCACGCTGGCAAACAGCCGTTGTGTTTCCAGCTGGAAGTCCTGTCTCAGCAACTGGGCACGGTCCTCGGTATACTCGGCCAGGTCATGACGCAAACCACGCAGTTTGTCTTTATAGGCTTGCACCTTGTGGTTGAATACCAAAAATGCCAGAAACTGAAACAGGTTTGCCCACATAAAAGTCCGGTGTTATTCGCGTTGTGATGGATGTAACAAGTATCCTATCAGCAAACCGGCCCCAGCGGCTAGCAGCACGCTGGCGCACGGTCTGCTGTACTGTTTGCTGGATTGTATCCTTGACTGCACTGGCTTCGGCTTGCGCAGCCGCACCCAGCGGTGCCAGTGTGTCAGTCAATGACGAAACAGCTTTTTCACTGGCTTCATCCGCCTCGCTGACAGCGCTGGTAACCTCGGCCGGAGTAGAAAACTGGTCTAAACTTTGTTTTAGGTTGCGTATCAGCCGTTTGGCTTTGTCCTGCGTCTGGTCGGCACCATGGTTGACGGCATCAGCCAGCTCGCTGGCGGTAGACTTCACTTGTGTCGCCAGTTGCTGGATGGCCTGGTCGCCTTTTTTCAGCCATGGGTCAGTGTGCGCGGTCTGTGGTTGTTTGGCAAAATCAAACATGGTTACTCCTTTTCTTGCAAAATGTGCATATATTAAAAACGGTGGTTTACCGTGTGACCATGCTAGCCCCACCTGCGCCTGGCGGTTATCAGCCTGTGGCTGAAAGGGTTGTCGGAACCTGCCGACAGATGGGCTCGAAGCCGCTGTTTGTGCGAGTGCCTGCAAACAGGCTATCATGCTATGCATCACCTCTTTTTAATCCATTCATGCAACTTACCCATTTACGCAGTTGGCTCGCCAGGCAGTTAGAACGCCTTGAACACCTGATAGATACCTTTGGTGCCAGCACCATGCTGTTATTGCTGGCCAGTCTGATCGTCAGTTTGGGGATGGTGTTTCTGAATGACAGCCTGATAACCACTACCCGCGCTAAGACCGATGAACTGGGCAGGCTGGATAAATTGCTCACTGAGTTGTGGAAGACGCGCACGCAACTGGCGCTGGCGGAAACCTCGCAGCAGGGCTATTTACTTTTGCATGCCGAGGATTATGTACAACCTTATGAAGAGGCGACCCAGGCTTTGAATCAGCATTTGCAAGAGATAGACCATTTACTGATACGCGCTAACCTGGGTGAAAATCAGGACCTACAAGCCCAGTTAAATGAAGTCATCAGTGCGGTGTCGCGCAAATCGGCCGAGATGAATGTGGCCATGGGCTTTGCCAAGAAACGTCAGTTCGAGCGTGCGATGGCGGTAGTTAAACTGAACGATGACTTACAGGAGCGGCACCGTATTGAAAGCATGGTGCAACGCTTTGAGCAGCAGGTTCAAGCTTATCGCAGCGACCTGGCCGATTCACGCAATGTATCACGCAGCCTGACCCGTATCGTGGTGATGTTGTGTCCGCTGTTGTTCATTTCGCTAGTGATAGTGATTGTGCGTCGTCTGTTGCTGGAGCTGGCTGAAAAAGCCGTGTTGCATCGCCGGTTAAGTGATGAGAATCAGGCTTATCAGACCAATATCCATGCACTGACCCAAAAACTGCAAGGCATGGCGTTGCAGGCACAAACCGACATCGAGCGTGAGCGCTATCAGCTGTCACGCGAGTTACATGACGAACTGGGTGCCTTGCTAACGGCCATTAAAATGGATTTGTCATGGGCGATCAAAAGCCTGAAAGATGACGTGCCGCAAGTGACGGCCAAACTGGCCAAAACCAATCAGTATGTAGACCGCAGTATTAATTTCAAGCGCGAAATTGTGCAAAACCTGCACCCCACTATGCTGAAGTCCTTCGGTCTGGTGGCTTCTTTGCAAAACCTGCTGGCCGAGGCGAAAGCACGTAATGGCTGGGTGGTGGATGCCATATTGCCCGAACAAGCATTGCCAATTAACGAGACCATCGCGCTGATTGTTTACCGCATCACCCAGGAAAGCCTGAACAATTGTAGCAAGTATGCGCAGGCCAGCCAGATTTCGGTTCATGTGTTGTTTGATGAACAACATTTGAAACTGGACATCAGTGATAACGGTGTCGGCTTTGACCCGGCCAGCCTCAATTCGCACACACATGGCATTAGCGGTATGCGCAACCGTGTTGAGTCCATAGGCGGGCACTACGCCATTCACAGCCAGCCGGGACAAGGCGTGCACACCAGTGTGCTGCTACCTAGGTTGGCGATGCTTGAGAACAACGCGGCTGTTGAATCGAAACCGCATGAACCAATCGATAAAAAAGTGTAGTCCCATTCTGACAGCAGTTTCAGACAGGTGAGGACTGTCAGCAACGTCAGTGGACATTAATATGGCCTTCACAAAGCGGAAATCGTTTTGTCTACCCTTAAGCAAGGAGAATCCCATGTTAACTAGTCAATTGAAACAAGCTTCAATATTTGCTGGCCTGCTAGCCACCACCATCACTCTCAATGCATTTGCATTCGAAGTCGAGCAAGTGCAGCATGGCGATCAGCCCTATCACGAGGCATTCACCAATCTGGATAAAAATGCCAACCAGACCCTGAGTTGGTCTGAAGCTAAGGCTGATGACAACATCAAAAGCAATGACTTCAAGCGTTATGACCAGGACCGTGATGGCAGCCTGAGTTATCAGGAATATGCCACGCTGAAAACCAAGCTGAGTCAGGCCGCGATTAAAACCACGGTTGCCGATAGCTGGATTACCACCAAAGTCAAAGCCAAGCTGATTGAAGAAACCTCATTAAAGGCCTTTAAAATCAGTGTTGAAACCCATCAGGGCGAAGTGCTATTGAGTGGCTTTGTGTCCGACCCCGGCCTGAAAGCCAAGGCCGAAGCGCTGGTGTCACAAATTAACGGTGTGAAAGCCGTGAAAAACGCCATCGAAGTGACTGGCTAAGCGCTGGCTGGCCTGACCTTACATGGTCAGGCTGCCGCTATGCCACGTAATCCGCAGTCATGAATCGTTAATCGCAAATCGTACGCGATACTTGAACAGGAGTAACCAAGATGCAATCCCGTATAAAATCCATTTGCCTGGTGGGCGCAACCACGACCGTGTTGTTGTTCAGTCTTGCAGGTCACACACAAACGCAATCCGCTGAAATGTATCAGTACCTGCCTGCCGATACGGTGATACAGCAGTTGAAAAAGCAATTTCAGTCACAAGGTATAGACCCGGAAAAACTCAGTATCGACGTTGATGCACAAGGCATGGTCACGGTAAGTGGTGAAGTGGCCTCCAAGCAGCAGGCCGATGCCTTGCGTCAGTTGGCCATGCATACGGCTGGCGTATATGGTGTGATTGGTGAGGTTCGCTATGCCAGTGTGGAAAGCACATCTACTGAGGCCGCATCTGAGCCCAACCTAACTGCCCCGCAATAGCCAGCGGTGCGTTAAGCCTGTGTAGGTTTTTGGGGTGGAGATAGGCTTGAATTGTCTTGGATTGTTTTGGCTTGGACGAACTTAGTCAGACAATATGGGGCCAAATCTGTGTTGACCCGGACCTCCATTAATGTGCCGGTGTTGTAGGCAGCACATGTTGCCCGGCAGGAGAATCCAGCGGATTCACCTGTCGGGTAAAGTGCAGCAAGCTGGTGTTGAAACCCAGTGCTGTGGCTTTCGCCATCAGATGTTGTTTAATGGGGTAAGCCAGCTGTGGACTGCGCGAAAGTATCCATAAGTAGTCACGCCCACTGCTCACCAACGCGTAATTGTAGTAGGGTTGGTCGAGTTCCAGTATATGGTAATCACTATAGAACGGGCCAAAAAAAGACACCTTCAGACGACCACTATGCTGACCATTTGCCTGTGGTGGATCTACAAACAAAGCCTTGCCTGTGGCCTCGCGCCAGCGACCTGTTTGCGTGTTGTAGCCACGGTTAATAACCTTTACTGTACCATCCGACTCAAGTGCATAGCTCGCTGTCACTTGCTCCAATCCTTTTTCAAAGCGGTTTTCCAGCCGCGCAATTTCGTACCAAGTGCCCATGTATTGTGCCGCGTCCAGTTGGCTGATAACTGCGCGCTCGGCCTCTGGGGTCGCCGGTTGCGTGCAACTGCTCAACAACAATGCCAGGCAGCTGTACCAAAGGGATAAAAAGTGAGTTACTTTCATAAACGTCTTATTTCAATCTACTGATGCAAAGGTATGTACTGTGAGAACTACTAACACGCACACAGTACGAAACGTTTCGTTGGCACACGTTTCGAGTCCAATTCGCTGGCGCGGTTCCCATAGGCGAACATGTAGACGGTCATGTATCGGTTAAACAACCACGCGTTACGCACGCAGAATAAAGGATTTGCCTCCTGCCGACGTTGGTAAATTTCAGCCTGAGCATGCTTGCAGGCAACGCTTTGGTAGACTCAGAAATCCGCCAAATTGCTGGTGCTATCGAGGGAGGTGTCTATATTTGTGGCTTCAGTGAGATTTCGATGACCCGGGACTTAGACCGCTGTGCTGGCAGCCAGAGATTGTTTGTGCGCGTACATCATCGCATCGCCATCACTGAGCATTTGCTCCAGTGACAGCGGTCGTGCCGGGTCAAACGCCACAATGCCGTGGGAAAACTGGATCTGGTAAGGTAAGTCATGCTTCAGTTGATACTCATGGCAAATACGGTGCAAATGCTGCACAAAGATTTCAGCCTGTGATGGCTGGGTGTTGGCGAGCAGTAGAACAAACTCGTCGCCACCTAGTCTGGCCACAAGGTCCGAGCCACGACAAGCAGTTTTTAGCAGCGTGGCGAATTGTTGCAATGCTTGGTCACCTGTATCGTGACCAAAATTGTCATTAATTTCCTTAAAACGGTTGAGGTCAACAAATACCAACGAGGCTGCAACACGGTGTCGTAGAAAATATTGCAGGTATTTGGCAGCCAATTGGTAAAACCCCCGGCGGTTACTAACGGCAGTGAGTTCATCGGTGGTGGCCAGGCGCACGGCACTCAGCTCGCCTTCAACCATGTCGCCTAAATCACGCAAGTATTGAAAGTCTGCTTCGGTAAAGACGCGTGGCTGCGTGTCCATGACACACAGCGTGCCGACATTGTAGCCATCGACTGTTTTTAACGGGCAGCCAGCATAAAAGCGGATATTGGGCTTGTTAACCACAATCGGGTTGTTGGCAAAACGCGCATCCTGCCAGGTGTCGTGGATAATCAACATGCTGTCACCCAGAATGGTGTGTCCGCACATGGCATATTCTCTAGGCACTTCACGTACATCGACACCAACCGAAGATTTGAGCCATTTACGCTTTTCGTCCAGCAGACTAATGACTGCCATGGGTGTGCCAAACATGCGTTTGGCAATGCGGGTAATGCGGTCAAATCGCTCTTCGTCTTGGGTGTCCAGCAGGTTGAGCGTTCGTAAGGCACGCAGTCGTTCGGTTTCATTGGCCGGTGTTTCCGGTAGCTTCATTGACATACCTCGTCGCGATGATTGACCAGGAAAAATGCTTGATCAACCGCAGTTTCAGGGTGGGAAACGCCTGGTTCCCGTCTAATGTGTTTGTAAGCAGGATATATGCCAGTTTTTGGGTGTGTTTGGCGATGGCTTAATGCTTGTGCGCATTAGCCAGCCTTAAGCAAGGCTAAATCGTCTGCTGATAACCAGCGCCAGTTTCCGGGTGTCAGATCGGCTGGCAGGGTCAGCCCACCCATCTGTATGCGTTTGAGCGCCTCAACACGGTTGCCCATGGCGGCGATCATGCGTTTCACCTGATGGTATTTACCTTCAGCCAGGGTCAGCTGTAACACTTGTTCGGCGCATTGTACAGCTTGCAATGCAGCAATCACTTCTGGTTCATCTACCAGTTGCACACCTGCCAGCAACTGCGCAATATCGCCGTCACGGAGTGGATGTTTGCAGGTCACCTCGTACACTTTGGGCACATGGTGTTTGGGCGAGCTAATCTGGTGGATGAACTGACCATCGTCAGACAGCAGTATCAGTCCGGTGGTGTCTTCATCCAGACGGCCTATGCATTGCACGCCGCGTTCGACCAATGGGGTTGGCAACAGGCTGTAAATGGTTGGATAAAACTGCGTTTTGCGCGAGCATTCTGTATGGGCTGGTTTGTGCATCATCAGATAGGCTTGGCTGCGATATGGCCACTGTTCGCCTTTCACGTTGAGTTGCAGACCATCTTCTAGTGGAAATTTGGTATCGGGGTCGTCACACACGACCCCATTGACCTGTACCTCGCCATGGGTAATCAATATCCGGCACATCTTGCGTGTGCCAAAGCCCTGCCGTTGCAGGATACGTTCTAAATCCAGTGTCTTTACCATGGCCGGATTATACGTGAATGCTGGCTGACCATGCGCAGCGTTGAGTGTAGCGCCTGTGTCTCACGTATAATCACGACATGGCATTCAAACACCTGACTTCCCGCGATAATCCGCTCTACAAACAGCTGCGCAAGCTGGCAGACCAGTCACGCGAGCGTAAACAGTCTGGCATGACTTTGCTGGAAGGCGTGCATCTGATAGAGGCCTATCAGCAAGTGTATGGCGAACCAGAATTGCTGATTATTCCTGAAGGGCGCAGTTCGTCTGAGGCAAGCGCGTTGATACAGCAATTGGTAGATGTGGACACCGTGATGTTTCCTACCCTAATGTATGCCGATCTTACGCCGGTGGCCACCAGTAGTGGCGTGATGGCCATGATCAAGATGCCCGAATTGCCGGTACCCATGCAGCCGGATTTGGTGTTACTAATTGAAGCCATACAAGATCCAGGTAACCTAGGCAGCATGCTGCGTAGCGCTGCTGCCGCAGGGGTGCAAGCGGTATATCTGAGTAAGGGCTGTACCGATGCCTGGTCACCCAAAGCCTTGCGCGGCGGACAGGGCGCCCAGTTACTATTGCCGTTGCGCGAACAGGTAGATGCGCTTGAAATGGTGCGTACCTTCCAGGGTACGACGCTGGCACTGACCATGCAGGGCGCGCCATTGTATGCGCAAGACATGCGCGGCCCCGTGCTGTGGGTTGTTGGTAATGAAGGTGCCGGGATTTCAACAGCCATTCAGCAGGCGGTAGACCATTGCCTGACCATACCCATGGCGCATGGCGGCAGCTTGGCTTTAGAATCGTTGAACGCAGCGGCCGCTACTGCGGTCGCCTTGTTTGAGTGTCAGCGACAACGCAATCAACGCTAAAAGCATGGTCGGCGTAACAGATGCTTGCGAATATTTAAGTGCCATTGAACGGGCTAATGGGTGAGCGCATAATCGTCATCGTCATCAAACAAGCCCAGCGCTTCTTCTTCATCCACTACATAGTGCTTGTTGCAAAAGTCACACTGAATTTGAACGCTGCCTTGTTCTTCGAGTATGCTGCGCACTTCAGCCAGACCCAACATTTGTAGCATGTTTTGAACATTGGTTTGCGAGCAACTGCAAAATGCGCTTACAGCGCGCCCCTCAAACAACCGTACACTTTCCTCGGCAAACAGACGCTGCAATAACGACACCGTATCCAGTTGCTGTAACTCGTCAGCGCGCACTGTGCCTGCCAGCAGTTGCACACGGTTCCAGCAGTCTTGGTCGCTGTCTGCCTGTTCGGGCAGTTTTTGCAGTAACAGCCCGGCCGCCTGCTGGCCGTCTGTAGTGAGCCAAAGCCGAGTGTCAATTTGCTGCGATCGCAACATGTAGTGTTCCAGCATGCTGGCAATATTGTCACCCTCCAGGGGTACGATGCCTTGATAAGGCTCACCATCCTCCGGCATGAGTGTAATCACCAACCGGCCATCCTTGAGCCAGCCACTGAGTTGATCGCCCTGTAAATCACCCTGGATTTTGGCTGTGGCACGAATATCCAGCGTTGACGTACATTCCACGACTAGCAACTGCAAGGCCCCCAGACTTTGCAATTGCAATATCAGCTTGCCATCCATCTTGAGCGTAGACGTCAGAAGCACGCTGGCAGCAGCAAACTCAGCGATAGTGCGCTGAAGTGCGTCTGGCAATGACTGATGTTGAAGTGCGGTGTGTAGGCTGGAGTTTAGATGCACGCAGTTACCACGGATGGCCGCGTGTTCAAAAATAAAAGGGTGTAACAAGTCTGTGTTCATAGGGTGTATTTTAGCATTTGACACGACATTTCCATTTTTGCCAGAATAAAAAAGCCCGCACTGTGGCGGGCTGTCCAGCGTTAACGCCGATTAAAAATGGTACACCAGAGTGGCACGGGCATTGAGCGGTGCGCCAGGGGTAATGTTGTTATTGTTGTGCGCAAACAGGGCGTAATCTTTGTTGGTCAGGTTTTCGATATTGATTTGTGCATCCCATTGTGGACTCAGTTTGGCAAACAGGGCGGCATCAAAACGGGTATAGCCTGGTAACAGGGTACTTTGCGTCGCTGTAGGCGTCGCTGCAAACATGTCAGCGCGGCTGGTCATGCCCAGGCCTACCGACCATACGTCATTAATCCGATATTTGTTCCACAAAGAGAACGCACGTGTAGGTGTCAGTGCCAATTCACTTCCTGCCAAAATGGCACTGCCGCCAGCGCCTTGTTGTTTTGTAACTTCTCCCTGTTGCAAAGTCAATGCTGCCATGATCTGCCAGTTCTCTGAGACTTTTCCAGTCAGTCCCATTTCCAAACCTTTAGTCTCTTGTCCATCGATCAAGATTTGCTGTGCTGGATTGTTTGGGTCGGCAGCTTGTACATTTTCACGTTGCAGTAGGTAGGCGGCTGCTGTAAAGGACAGTTCAGGGAGCACATCCCATTTAGCACCAATTTCTTTATTAATAAATTTTTCTGGACGAAAGGTTGCATTGGTCACGGTCAAACTCACCAGTTGGTCTCCGGCGCGAGGCACATAGGAAACGCTGTAGTTGGCATAAAGGGTGCTGGTATCAGAGGGTTTGAAAATCAAACCAGCGCGTGGAGAAAGTAAGTTGTCTGAGACTTGTAGCCGGGTATTGTTTATCAGATTGACGTAATCTGTATCGATATGATCATGGCGAACACCCAGCACAGCTTGCCATTGTGGATTAAAGACAATTTGGTCCTGCAAATAGACCCCCATGACAGTGAGGTCGCTAGTTTGATCGCGCCGCACCTGACTCAAATTTGCGGGTGTGCCAATCGGATTGCTGGCTGACACATTTGTGACGAAAGTACCGTTGTCATCAGTGGTTCCGGTCGGCGTAAGACGACGATTTTTTGTGTCTTGCACGTTCAACTCCAACCCTGCCAGCCATTTATGTTCCACTGTGCCTGTGAGTATGCTGCCAGTGACGTCTGTCTGATTAATCAGGTTTTCCCGTTTGGTATCATCTCGGTAAGCACCCAGGCTCATCAGCCCTGCATTGTTCACCGAGCTTTGTGCAAACACGTTTTGATAGTATTTATCGTAAAACGCCAGCCGCGTACTGTTTTTGACCTGTATGCCATTATTGAAAGCGTGTGTGATGGCGGCATTCAATGCAATTGTTTCCGTTTCGGTAGGACTCAATCGCGCGTTACCAAAAAACTGGTCAAAGTTGCCAAGTTGAAAAGGGCGATTATTCAGTCTGTTATTGCCTACGCCGTTGACAGAAGGTATGCCGCGATCGGCTATTCTGTCGTCTTTGAAATATTCGGCACTTAAATCAATACGGGTGTTGTCATCAGGTTTGATTGCAAAGGTGGGGGTGAAGCCATAACGCGTAAGATTAACACCATCACGGTATGAGTTAGCCTCTTCATAAACAGCGTTAAGCCGGAAAGCCACTTCGTCGGTCAAGCCTTGACCATAGTCCGCGCTGACTCTGCGCTGATCATAGCTACCCATGGTGACACTGACGTC
>CAYYBN010000020.1:0-15998 GCA_964470225.1 uncultured Methylotenera sp.
ACGGCTAGCGCCTAATGCAGTCAAAAAAAACAGCAGTATCCAGCGCGTTGTCTGTTAATGCGTTAGTGGGTAAGGACTTAAGTCGCTCTGAAGCTACTGACCCTGCAATATCCAGCCCTGAAATTGACGAGTTCATCGACCAGCTGTGGCTGGAAGATGGCTTGTCAGCCAATACCTTGTCCAGTTATCGCAATGACTTAAAAGGCTTTGACTTATGGTGTCAGCAACAGCAGCTTGCGCTATGGGCGGTGCAGTCGCAACACTTGCAAGCCTACATTGCGCACCGTTTTCCGCAGGTTAAAGTGCGCAGTATTAATCGCCTAATTGCCACCTTGCGCCGGTTTTATCGGTATGGGCTGGCTGGCCAATTGATTGCGAAAGACCCCACCTTGCTGCTTGAAGCGCCCAAGCTGCCTAAATCATTACCCAAAACCCTGAGTGAGGCACAGGTGGATGATTTGCTACAGGCCCCAGATATTACAACCGCCCTCGGCTTGCGAGACCGCGCCATGCTGGAACTGCTATATGCCAGTGGCTTGCGTGTCTCTGAACTGGTGAATATCCATATTGCCGAGGTCAGCACTCAGGACGGCGTGGTGCGAGTCACGGGTAAAGGCAGTAAAACACGGCTGGTGCCTATGGGGCAGGAGGCGGCTGAATGGATAGACCGCTATCTGGCCGAGGCCCGACCCGAAATCCTGAAACATGCCCTCAGTGATGCCGTGTTTGTCACCCACCGTGGCGATGCCATGACCCGGCATGCCTTCTGGCATGTGATCCAACGCTATGCGGTGCAGGCGGGTATCTCACAGCATATCAGTCCGCATGTGCTACGCCATGCGTTTGCCACACATCTGCTGAACCATGGTGCCGATTTGCGTGTGGTGCAAATGTTACTCGGCCATGCCGATATTTCAACCACGCAAATTTACACCCATGTGGCACGCGAACGCTTACAGCAGTTGCACAAAAACCATCACCCCAGGGGCTAAGCTGTCATCCATCTTATGAGGTGTTTTGTCTCTGCATCATTGTAGCCATGTGAGGCGTTATAGTCAGTCTGCGCTACGGCGTACTGTTAAGCCATAGTGATCTGTACTCATAAATTCCCGGCAGAGACTGTCGATTCGCTAACGCTTGGCGTAAAATTCAATTTTAGATTGGAAATTTAATGTTGCAGATTGCGCAATTAATTGCGGCGCATGCCGTGGCCGAGGTGATGCAGGGACATAACCTGACGGTATCGCTGCCCAAAGCGCAAAGCCGCTATAAGCAGGCCACGCCACAACAGCGGGCAGCGGCGCAAGATCTGAGCTATCTTACCCTGCGCTTTTATGCCGAAGCCGAAGCTGTGCTGCGTGCCTTGACGCGTAAGCCGTTGACCGATGCCCGCGTTCAGGGCTTGCTGCTGGTAGCGCTTGCGCAACTTATCCATAGCGATGCGCAGGTATTCACAGTGGTCAATCAGGCCGTAGAAGCGGCCGGTACGCTGAAACTGCCTTGGGCCAAAGGCTTGGTGAATGGCGTATTGCGAGAATTTGAGCGTGAGCGTGAACTAATATTGCCGCGCTTGCAGCAACACGAAAGTGTGCGTTTTAACTATCCACAATGGTGGATAGACCTGCTGAAAACGCAGTATCCACAGCACTGGCAGGCGATATTGCAACAGGGCAACCAGCACCCACCCATGACCTTGCGAGTGAATCAGCATTTGAGTTCGGTAGACGCCTGTCTGGCGACGCTGGCTCAGGCTGGTATCGAGGCTAAAGCGTTGGGCGGCAGTGCTATCCAGTTACATCAGCCTATGCCGGTTCAGGACCTGCCCGGCTTCGCAGAAGGCTGGCTCAGTGTGCAAGACGCCGCAGCGCAGTGGGCCGCGCCATTGTTGAATGTGCAGTCTGGCATGCGGGTGCTGGATGCGTGCAGCGCGCCCGGAGGCAAGACCAGCCATGTGCTGGAATGGTGCCAGGCGCAGCAGTGCGAAGCGGTGGAACTGACAGCGCTGGACGTGGATGCCCAGCGTTTGCAACGTGTGCAAGCCAATTTACAGCGGCTGGGGTTGTCGGCAAAGCTAGTGTGTGGTGATGCTGCACACACCGACTGGTTTGATGGCCGCCCGTTTGACCGGATACTGGCCGATGTGCCGTGTAGCGCCTCGGGCATCGTGCGTCGTCACGTTGAGATGAAATGGTTGCGCAGACCGCAGGATATTGTCACATTCGCGCAACAGCAACAGCAAATTCTGGACAATTTGTGGCAAATGCTGGCGAAAGGCGGTACATTGCTCTACGTTACCTGTTCACTGTTTCAGCAAGAAAACCACATGCAAATTCAGCAGTTTCTTGAACACCATGCCGATGCCCGGCGTCTGCCTTTGCATTTGCAGGCGACCTCCTTGCCTTGCGAACTGGCCAGTGATGGTCAATGGTTGCCCACTCCCAGCCACGATGCCTTGTTTTATGCCTTGTTACAAAAAGAATAGGCCTGTATCTGACAGGCCTGACCTTGGCAGGTGGTGTAGCGCTTTATGGCTACTGTTTAGCCTATGGTATGGCGCTTGGCTCGGTGCCGTCAGCAACCATGCCCATGTGCGCTTCGCCGAAATGACCGTACGCGAGGAGCAATGGTATCTCCAAGCCGAACTGGATATCCAGTTTGCCAAAGTACTTGAAGAAGCACTGAGCAAAGGCGTGGAACTGACTTTTTTATATGAATTTCAGATTTTAAAACCACAGAAATACTGGTTTGACGATGAAGTTCTTACAGTACGTCGTTATGCTAGCCTGACCTACCATGCCTTGACCAAGCAATACTTGCTGCAAGTGGACCAGCGCCAGACTGCGTTTGACAATTTGGCCGATGCCAAAAAGGAACTGATGCAGATTCGTGACTGGAAACTGGCGCCGCGCAGCTTGCTCGAACGTGGTGAGAGCTATCAAGCCGCGTTGAAAATGCATCTGGACCGAAGCAAGTTACCTAAGGCGTTGCAAGTCGATGCGCTGGGTGAGAGTAACTGGGAACTGGTCAGCCCCACTTTTAACTGGTGGGTCAGGGACCTCGGTAAATAAGCCATGCGCTACGTGTTGTATCTCAGTCTTGCCATGTCAGCGGTGTTGCTTTATCTGCTTTCATTGGCCAGCGCCAATACCGCCATCAGTGGTGACTATTACATTGTCCTGCTCATCGTCAATGGCCTGCTGGCCCTGTTGATGTTGGGGCTCATCGGCTACCAGTTGCGTCATTTGTACCGCATTGCCAAAGCCAAACAGCTGGGCAGTCGTCTAAACCTGCGCCTGCTCACTGCGTTTGCCACCATGGCCATGATACCCGGGCTGATTATCTATCTGGTGTCGGTTAATTTTCTGTCGCGGTCCATCGAGTCGTGGTTTAACGTCAAGGTAGAGTCAGCACTGGATGGCGGCCTGAGTCTGGGGCAGCGCGCGTTAGACATCATGCTGGCCGATGTCGAGGAAAAAGCCGAAAGCATGGCCTTGACCATGGCCTTGCAGACCACCACCTCGCATTATAGTCAGCTCAATGACCTGCGTGAAAAGGCCGGAATACAAGATGCGGCACTTCTTAGCATACATGGCAAAATTTTGGTGGTCAGCAGTTCCGACCCCAGCAGTTTTTTGCCCGAATTGCCCAGTATTACCCAGCTACGCCAAGCGAGAAGCGCCACCTATGGCAAAATCGAGCCGATTCCTGGCAAGGGGCTGTACATGCGGGTACTGACCCCGGTTGACGGTGCCGGGCTGTCCAGTGAGGTGCGTGTTTTGCAGTTGATGCAACCGGTGCCAAAAGCCTTGTCGAATACCGCTGAATCGGTGCAGGAGGTCTACCGCGAGTATCAGACCTTGTCTTACAGTCGACAATCGCTGAAAGACATATTCATGATGACCCTGACGCTGATCCTGTTGTTAGCCATGCTGGGCGCGCTAACCGTGGCGTTTGCGCTGAGTCGGCGCATGTCGCAACCATTGACTGTTCTGGCTGAAGGTACCAGACTGATTGCCACGGGCGACTACTCCCACCAACTGCCATCATTTGGTAACGATGAGTTGAGTGTACTGGTTAAATCGTTCAACAGCATGACGCGTCAGTTACAAGACGCACAAAAGGCCTCTGTACAAAGTCGTCAGCATGTGGAGTCCGCACGCGCCTATCTGGAGGCCATCCTCGGCCACCTCAGTTCCGGGGTCATGACCATTAATGAGCGCTCGGAATTACGCGTGTACAATTTGTCGGCGACCAATATCCTCGGGATATCGCTGGTTTCGTTCAAGCACCGGCCCTTTACTGAAATTGCCGTGCAATACCCGCATCTGGCCGAACTGGTGACCAGTATCATGCAACATACCGTCACATCCGACCCCGATACAGAGGGCGAGCATCACTCATCCAGACAGCTGGTCATCGAGCATGGCCATCGCCAGCAAATATTGATGCTGCGTGTCACCCGGCTACCCGAAGGGGCGGGCAATGGCGTGGTGGTGGTATTTGACGATGTCACCAGCATGGCACAGGCACAACGTGATGCCGCTTGGGCCGAGGTCGCCAGACGCATGGCTCATGAAATCAAAAATCCGCTTACCCCGATACAACTTTCGGCCGAACGATTAAAGTTCAAGTTGCAGGATAAGTTGCAAACGCAGGATGCTGAAATGTTGCATAAAGCTACGGATACCATTGTCAACCAGGTACAAGCCATGAAGAACATGGTCAACGAGTTTAGCGAGTATGCGCGTACTCCGGCCCTGCGTTTGGTTAAATTGGATTTAAATGCTTTAATTCAAGATGTCAGTCGCTTGTACAACGCCTCATCGGTCAAGTTGAATCTGGCCATGCATCCCCATCTGCCTGCTGTGATGGCGGATGCCACCATGATGCGGCAGATTTTGCATAACCTGCTACAAAACGCACAAGATGCGCTGACACAGTCCACGCAGCCTGAAATCCTGATGAGTACTGATTTTGATGGCGAGCGGGTACGCTTGATGGTCTCTGACAATGGCACCGGTTTTTCGCCAGAAGTCATGGCGCGGGCGTTTGAGCCCTACGTCACCACCAAGGCGCATGGCACTGGGCTGGGGCTGGCAATTGTCAAAAAAATGGTAGAGGAGCAACGCGGACAGATTCGTATAGACAACTTGCCGCAAGGTGGTGCATGTATTACCCTCAACCTGCCTGTTGAAAAACAGACACGCATGCGCCCGGAACGTATCGTTTAAGGGAAAAATCAGTCACATGGCTTCACGCAATATATTGGTAGTGGACGACGAAGTAGGCATACGCGAACTGTTAAGCGACATCTTGCAGGATGAGGGTCACACCGTACGTCTGGCGGAAAATGCCCAGATAGCACGTGACGAGCGGCAAAAACTGCGCCCGGATTTGGTTTTGCTGGACATCTGGATGCCAGACTGTGATGGCATTAGCCTGCTCAAGGAATGGGCCAATGCCGGGCTGCTGACCATGCCTGTCATTATGATGTCCGGCCATGGCACGATAGACACGGCCATTGAAGCCACCCGCCTCGGCGCTTTTGATTTTCTGGAAAAACCGATTGCCCTGCAAAAGTTACTGAAAACAGTTGGTGCCGCCATCAAGCATACCGAACATCTGGCGCACACCGAAATCAATTTGGGCAGTTTTGGCAAAAGTGCTGTGATTCAGGAGCTCAAACAGCGTCTGGAGCAACTCGCCAGACACAAAAGCGCACTGTTCTTGATTGGCAAGAAAGGCGGCAGTGTACCGCTGTGTGCCAAGTTTCTTCGACCACAGAGTGCACCCTGGGTCACGCTGACTGACAGCACCAAGCTGGTCACGGCGCCCTTGGAGATTCTGGACCAGGCACGAGAAGGCGTGGTGTTTATTGACGAAGTCACCCGGCTGGGTAAAACCGAACAAAAAGGCCTGAGTCTGATTATCTCCAAGTCAGATAAATACGGGGTGCGTGTGATTTGCGGCAGCGAATATGGCTTGCCACAACTGATTGAAAAGGCCATGCTGGAGCAGCACTTGTTGCAGACGCTGGCTGGTGCTGCGGTGAAAGTGCCTAGTCTGGACGAACACAAGGAAGACATTCCCGATTTGGTCAACGCCATGGCTACGTTAATGGTGGAGGCCAGTAAAATCGACTATAAGCCGTTTGAAGTGGCTGCGCTCAACGCTTTGCGCAATACCGACTGGCCCGGTGATCTGGATGAACTGGAGACTGTGGTACAAAATCTGTTGATGACCAGTCTGGGTGAAAGCATTACCCAAGCCGATGTGCAGCGTGTGCTTGGCCAGTTTCAGGCACCGGTATCGTCACTACAAGCGCAACCCATGCCATTGAATTTGGAACAACCTTTGCGTGAGGCGCGAGACGAGTTTGAGCGCTTTTATTTTCAGCATCACATGCAACTGATTAAAAGCAATATGAGCCGCCTCTCCGAAATTTCCGGACTGGAACGCACCCATCTCTATCGCAAACTCAAACAGTTGGGCATCAGAATTAAAGGTTGATCAGCGGTGATGTAAAGGGTTTTTGTCGTGCACGCGCTGCGTCAGTGTAAGCGCCAGGCTGGCGCAATCACAGCGCGATAAATGCTGTATGAATTAACTGCGGTTATCTAGACTGCATGCTGTGTGTGGGTAGATCGCCAGCAACCACATACCACCTGCCACGCCGATGTAGGCAAAAAACGCATCCAATGATGCTTGACCCAGTACCAGCGCCATGAACACCGCCAGCACGCCCAGCACTGCGGCGGACACCCGGGTTTTATAGCCCAGCAATAGGGTCAGGCCAAATACCAACTGGACAAAAATCAGCAAAGGCGCAAACAATGCAGGCAGACCAAACTGTCCTAGCACCATTTGATATTGCAAATAGCCATCGGGTGTATTCATGATGTTCATCAGTTTAAGCACGACGATGCCAAAAAATACCAAGCTCAGCATGATGCGGGCAGCAGCAGTTTGAAAACGTTGCATACAATTTCCTTGAATCCATTTTTGTAAAGCGCCTATGATGCCTGTGAGGCTGTTGAAAATCAACCGCTGTCAGCGGCCGGTTACAAGCACTGTTTGCCAAATATGAAGCTCAACTTTCAGCATGACTAAGCTCACTACAGATAATGAACTGCCCTTATTGGTGCAGACATTGACCTACACCGATGCCAGATTTCGCTACTGCCGTCAGATTCGTGAGCAGGTATTTGTGCATGAGCAGCAGGTGCCAGTCAGTCTGGAATGGGATGCCGCCGATGCTTCAGCCACGCACTTGCTGGCGTGGCGGGCTTTGCAGCCGGTGGCTTGTGCGCGTCTGTTACCCGATGGCCATGTCGGCCGCATGGCAGTATTGCCTGTTTGGCGCCGGCAGGGCATCGGTCGGGCTTTGTTACAACGGGCCATCGCCCTGTGTCAGCAACAAGCGTTGCCCAAGGTGCAGTTGTCAGCACAAACCCATGCGGTGGCTTTTTATCAGCGTAGCGGCTTTCAGGTGGTGAGTGCGCCTTATCTGGATGCCAATATCCCGCATGTTGATATGGAGCTCGAACTGCTATAATGTCAGCTTAAATTTTTTGTAAACCTCCAGACAGTTAAGGGATTTTCCATGTCAAAAATCGTATTTAAAGCAGGTGAAGCCACCGTGTTTTCTGAAGGCAAAGATGTCACTGCCGCCATGCCTGAAATCGTGATTGGTGCGGTGGATGGCCCGGTGGGTACCGCATTTGCCAACATGATGGCGCAAAGCAAAGGCCACACCGCCATGTTTGCCGTGCGTGACATCAACCAGATGGTGCGTCCAGCCACCATGATGGTGCCCAAAGTCACGTTGAAAGATTCATTGAATATCGAGTTGTTTGGTGGCGTGGTGCAAGCGGGCGTGGCAGACGGCATTACCGATGCAGTCATCGAAGGCATTATCCCTAAAGAACTGGTGAATGATTTGTGCATTATTGCCTTGCTATGGGTAGACCCAGGCTGTGCCAAAGAAGCCAATCTGGACAAGGCAGACCTGTACAAAAACAACTATGAAGCCATCAAGCTGGCCTTGAAGCGTGCACTGAATGACGAGCCTAGCATAGATGAGCTGATTGCAAACCGTCACAAAATTCGCCACTGTATGTGGGAAGACAGCTGGGACCAAAAGTAAGCTGGTCTCAAATCATCCACCCCGCCTCAGCGGGGTTTTTTGTGCGCAGGAAAATGCAATGCAAGGATTACTGAAACGATATCTGGCGGTGGTGTATGACGCTTTGTTAATGTTGGCGTTGACCATGACCTTGACCGCGCTGTTTTATCTGTGTCTGGGCGACGCCAGTCATGGCCTGAAACGGCTGGGCTTACAAGCCTTGTTGTGGTTGGGCATGGGCGGCTATTTTGTGCGCAGCTGGAGCCGCAGTGGGCAGACATTGGCATGTCAAACCTGGAAACTCAGGGTGGTAGACGCCGCACAGCAACGGTTGTCACGGCCGTTAGCCATCCGTCGTTATGCGCTGGCTTCACTGTTGCTGTTACCTGCCGGCTTGACACTGTGGTGGGCGCTGCTAGACCGTGAACATTGTTTTTTGCATGACCGCTTGTTGGGTACGCGCATTGTTGCGGCAAGCTAGCGTCAGACCAAGTACGTTAACGGCGCTCAACGTAATACAACATGCCAAACCCGGTGGCCAGAAACAACAGGGTCGGACTGATGGCGCTGAACAGGGGTGACCAGTCATTCAGCACACCCAAATAGACAAACACGCGGTTCATAATCTGATATACCACCCCAAGAAAGACGCCGGCAGAGAGCTTGGCGCTGATACCGCCAGCGCGTTGTTGTAAAAAGCCAAATGGCAAGGCCAGAATCACCATGACCAGACACGCCAGTGGATAAATCAGCTTGGACCACAAAGCCACTTCGTAGCGTGTACTTTTCTGTGCGTTGTTGCGTAAATGTTCAATAAACTTGTACAAACTCCATGCCGACATCTTCTCTGGCATCACCAGCAATACATTCAGCAACTCCGGACGTATCAGGGAGGCCCAACGTGTTTTTTCAAAGTGTTGAGACAGAATCTGGTGGCGTTGTAACTGGTTGGCGGAGTCAAAACTGGTTTGTGTGACTTTGCTCAAAGTCCAGTGCTCATGCTCGTAGTGGCCGTCTTCAGCAAAGCTGATTTTGCGCAAACGAAACTGAGCGTCAAACTCGTAGATGTGAATTTCCTGTAATGTACTGTCCGGCATCACTGTTTTCACATTAACAAAACTGCGGCCATCCTTAATCCATAAGCCTGACTGAAAGTCTTGCGCCACCACTGAATCAGTGGCTTGAATACGAATGCGTTGTGCCATTTTTTCGCTAATTGGGGCGATGCTTTCGCCGATAAAAAAAGTGAGCAGTGCAAACAGCAGACCAATGCGCAGCAATACGCGGGCGATGTCCCACAGCGACAATCCACTGGTGCGCATGACCACCAGTTCCGAGTTGGCGCCCAGTGCAGCCAGCGTATAAACCATGCCCAGCAAAACCGCTACCGGAGCAATTTCATAAATATGTCCAGGCAGGCTTAACAGCACAAACACCAGCATGCTATTGATGCCATAATGGCCGCGCCCCAGACTGTCTAGTTCCTGCAGCAAGTCAAAAAAAGCAAACATGGCCAACAAACCTAGCATCACCATGACGATGTTAAAACTGATTTCATGCCATAAGTACTTGCGGAGTATGACCATGGTTTATTCCTGGCGCCTGCGTTGCAGCCATTGCATAAAGTCTGGCAACAGAGGCTTGAGGTGTTGGCGTCGGTAATACAAATAACAGGTTAGCAGCACAAACACAGCATGCACCGGCCACAACCCGATGACATGGTTGATTTTGCCTTGGGTTACCCAAGCCTGAAAAATACTCAGAATGTTGTTGTAGACAATAAAAATAAGCACAGCAAACATCATGTTTAGTGAACGTCCAGCACGAGGATTGACAAAGCTAAGCGGCACCGCCATGAGTACTAGAATGACCGCCGAAATGGGAATCGCCAGCCGCCACTGAAACTCGGCATGGTCGGCACTGGACGCATCACTGAGCAGGGCACGGGTAGGTTTTGCCTGAGTAGTGACTGGGTCTGGCATGGCTTCTTTTGGTTCAATACGAATGTCATAACGCTCAAATTCGGTTGTCGACACCTCTAACACATTGGGCGTGGTTTCATAGCGATGACCATGGTGCAGTACAATAAAATTGTCGCCATTTGCGGCCCTGTAACGACTGCCACTGTGAGAGGTGATAATGCCGGTTTTGTCATCCTGACGGGTTTGCACAAAAATATTCTTTACCTCATAACCCAATTTGTTGAAACTCTCGATGAAGTAAATGCGGTCACCATTTCTCGACTCTTTAAATGTGCCAGGACTCAGAGATGATAATTCATCGCGTTTTTTCAGTTGCTCGCGATAGGCCTCAGCCTTATCGGTAGCCCATGGCATGACAAACAGACTGAGTAGGGTGATGATGAGTATCATCGGTGATAATAATCGCAAAATTGGCCACACCCATTGCTTGAGTCCAAGCCCAGCGCTAAACCAGATCACCATTTCCGAGTCACGGTGCCAACGTGTCAGTGTCAACAGCACGGACAGAAACACCGCCAGTGACATCACCATGGGCATCAGCTTAATCAGGTTAAACGTCAGAATAGTGCCAATAGCGTCGTTTGGGAGCAAGCCACGCGATACCTGACGTACGATATTCCCGGCCCGCTGGGCGACAACGATGCCCAGCACGATGAGGAAAATGGCCGCTGCCGAACTCATTAATTCATTCGACAAGGCTTTTTTAAAGATTTTCAATTTGAACACACCGCTTTGAAATCGGGTCAAAACACTAGATAATACCTTGGTATTCGTTGTTAACGCGTTGTACGCAAGGACCAACATGGAATTTAGCATAAAAAGTACGAGCCCGGAAAAATTGCAGGTGGATTGTTTGCTGGTGGGGGTGTATGAAGACCGCAAACTGACGCCCATGGCCAAGACATTGGATGCCAGTTTGGATAAGGCTATTAGCAAGGCGTTAAAGTCTGGCGATATTGAGGGCAAGGTTGGGCAAACCTTGTGGTTGCGCCAGCTGGATGGCTTGTCAGCCGCAAGGCTGTGTTTGGTCGGCCTTGGTCAGGCAGACAGTTTGTCAGCCAAAAGTCTGCGCACGGCGATGCGTGCGGCCATCAAGGCCTTGCCCGCTGGAGTCAACAGTCTGGGCAGCGATTTGCCTGCGCTATCCATTAAGAAGACCACTCTACGCCAAAATGTTGCTTTGCTCAGTGAAACGGTGTTAGACGCTACCTACATCGTCAATGCCATCAAGCAGCAAGCGCCAACACCCCATGCATTGACGCATGTGGTGTGGATGCTGGATAAAGACGATCAGGCACAAGCTGAGTTAGGTGTGCAGCAGGGGTCGAGCGTCGGTGCGGGGGTCAATTACGCTAAAGATTTGGGTAACCTACCGCCCAACGTGTGTACCCCCAGCTACCTGGGCGAACAAGCTGAAGCCATGGCCGCCCGTTATGGCTTTCAGGTGGAAGTACTGACGCAACCGCAGATTGAAGCTCTGGGCATGGGTTCGTTTCTCGGTGTAGCACAGGGCAGCGAACAACCACCACGCTTTATTGTGATGCAGCATCTACATGGCAAAAAATCACAAAAACCAGTGGTACTGGTTGGTAAAGGTATCACCTTTGACACCGGCGGTATTTCGCTGAAACCCGGTGCCGACATGGACGAAATGAAGTATGACATGTGTGGTGCTGCCAGTGTGCTTGGTGTATTCAAAGCATTGGGTGAATTGCAGTTACCGCTGAATGTCATCGGTCTGGTGCCCACCTGCGAGAACATGCCCAGTGGTCGTGCCGCCAAGCCCGGCGATATTCTCACCAGCATGTCCGGCCTGACCATAGAGGTGCTGAACACTGATGCCGAGGGCCGTCTGATTTTATGCGATGCACTGACCTACGCCGAACGTTTTGAACCAGCTGCCGTGATAGATGTAGCCACATTGACCGGGGCATGCGTCATTGCGTTGGGGGCCCATCCCAGCGGCCTGTTTGCCAATGATGACAAACTGGCCGCGGCTTTGCTGGCTGCCGGTGAACAGTCACAAGACCGCGCCTGGCAAATGCCGTTGTGGGACGACTATCAAAGTCAACTCGACAGCAATTTTGCTGACATTGCCAACATCGGTGGCCGCGCCGCGGGTAGCATTACGGCTGCCTGCTTCCTGTCGCGCTTTGCCAAGCAATATGCTTGGGCACATCTGGACATTGCCGGTACGGCCTGGAAATCTGGCAAGGAAAAAGGTGCCACCGGGCGTCCGGTGCCGTTATTGATGACGTATCTGCTGAATCAGGTATAAGCGTTACTGGCATGACCCGCATCCGCTTTTATACCGACCTGAGCGAGCCACTCGGCATGCTACATCGGCTCTGTGAGCAAGCGTTGGCGCGACAGCGGCAGGTCACGCTGTTTTTGGCCGATGCTGCGTCGGCACAAGCCACCAGTGATGCACTGTGGCAATGGCAGCCAAACAGTTTTGTGCCACACGCGCTGGCCACCGATAGCCATGCCGCGCAGTCGCCAGTGGTGCTGGCTTGGCAAGCTGAACACATTACCCAAGATGACCTGCTGTTTAACTGCCAGCCGCAACAAGTACTGTTTTTTGGCCGCTTTCGCCATCTGTTTGAAATTGTCGGTACGCAAGCCGACGCCAAAGCAGCGGCGCGTCAGCGCTGGGCGTTTTACCGTGATCGCGGCTATCAGGTCGAACACATGCCCACCACCATGGTGGACTGATAGAGACGCAAAGCAAAGACCCAGGCCATGACTGACAGCACCCACCCTGACAGCGATACCGCAATTCCACTGCTGACCCGCAAAGTGCATGTGGTGGATAAAACCACCCTGAGTGCGGCCGAGATGGACAGCCTGGTAGAGCAATTGCGCCAGCGTATGCAACCGGAAATGAGCACTCTGGTGCAACAGGCGAAAACGCAGTTTGGCGACAGTATCGAGTCGCTGGAACAGGTGTTTCGTCAAGCCATGGAACAACATGCCCAGATGCAGCTACAGGCGCTGGAACAACGTCTGGCCGATTGGGAACAATTGCAGGCGGCACACTGGGCTGAAAAAATCAGCCAGTTCAATGAAGCGCTGCTGGAACAGGTCAACCAGTATGCGCGTCAGTTACAGGCTGAAACCTGCGAGGCTTTGTTGGCAGCCCACCAAACCATGCAGGCGGAACTTGAACTGGCGCAACGCGCCAATGTGTCACAGGGGTTGTCCGAGTTGACTGAGGTCTATTTGGCAAAGTTTAATGACACGCTGCAACAGCAGCAAACGCATGCCTCGGCAGCCCTGCAGGCTGAAGTGGCGACGCTGGTGAGCCAACAACTGGCGGACAGCGAACCGGCCCGTCACCAGCAAATGAAAGCCGGTATCCTAGAGGTGATTAAAGGCATACGCGTGGTCATGCCCGGCGAAAGCTAGGGGCTTGCCACAATTAGACTAGCCAGATTCAGAGGCTGAGCGTCAGTATGACCGGCGTATGGTCGCTGGGCCGTTCCAGTTTGCGTGGTGCCTTGTCTATCATGCAGGTGGTGCAACGTTCACGTAAGGCATCACTCACCAGAATATGGTCGATGCGCATGCCCAGATTGCGCCTGAAGCCCGCCATGCGGTAATCCCACCAGCTAAATTGTCCTTCATCTTGATTGTGCAGGCGAAAGCCATCATGCAAGCCCAGCGCCAGCAAGCGCTCGAAGGCAGCCCGCTCGGGTGCACTGACCAGCACTTGTCCTGCCCAAGCTGCCGGGTCATGACAGTCGCGGTCTTCAGGCGCGATATTGTAGTCGCCCAGCACCGCCAGTTGGGCATGCTGCGCAAGTTCTGTTTTCAGCCAAGCCTCAAACGCCTGTAGCCACGCCAACTTGTACTGATATTTGTCCGAATCCACCGCCTGACCGTTGACCACATAGGCGCAAATCACGCGTATGCCTTGTATGGTGGCGGCCACCACGCGTTTCTGCGTGTCTTCCAGACCGGGAATATCCAACTGCACTGCTTCCAGCGGATGTTTACTCAAAATCGCCACGCCATTGTAGGTCTTTTGACCATTGTGTACCGCCTGATAGCCTGCAGCTTCGAGATCGGCATAGGGGAACTTGTGATTTTCCTGTTTGGTTTCCTGCAAGCAGACCACATCCGGCTGTTGCACGGCCAGCCAGTCCAGCAGGTGTGGCAAACGCACGGTTAGCGAGTTGACATTCCAAGTGGCCAGCGTGAAGGTAGGCGGGTTGACAGCGTTTGCTTCAGACATGGGTGCAGACTCAATCTAATGAAAAACACTATTGTACCCTGCCCATGCAGCCCGGCATGCGGCAAAACCGGGCTTTTCTCATATGCACAACCATAGACAATCAAAATAGTTGACAGTGTCAACTTGCTTGTTTATAGTGGGTGACACTGTCAACCTACAAGGAGTATCGTCATGTTGAAACTGCAATATCCCTGCGTTTTGTTGTTGGGCTTGTGTGCCCAATTACCGTTGGCGCATGCCACAGACCTGCTGGTGAATATTCGTGGCGTCACTGCCGATGCCGGTCAAATCGGTTGTAGCCTGTTTCAACACGAAACAGGTTTTCCCATGGATGCCAGCCGTGCCCAACAACTGTGGATGAATGCCGACAGTGCGCACCTGACCTGTCAGTTCAAGCAACTGGCTCCCGGTCAATATGCCGTGGCGGTCATGCAAGATGTCAACTTGAACAAAAAAGTGGATACCAACTTTGTGGGTATCCCCAAAGAAGCCTGGGGCGTGTCCAACAATGTGCGCCCAGGTTTGCGTGCGCCCAAATTCAATGAGGCCATGATCCAGATTGGTGAGCAAGGTACGCAGACCATCATGATTGAGGTGGCCAAATGATGCAGTTCACCACCTACGGTCCATGGGCGTGCGTGACGGGCGCATCCGATGGCATTGGTCGCGCCTTTGCCGAGCAACTGGCGCAGGCAGGCCTGCATCTGGTGCTGGTGGCCAGACAGCAGGAAAAATTACAGGCGCTGGCCACCGCGCTGACGCAACAGCATGGCATCCAGACCCACATTGTGGCGCTGGACTTGTCAGTGCCTGGCGCCAGCCTGCGCCTGCAAAATGCAATCGCCGATGTGCGCATCGGCCTGTATGTGCTGGCCGCCGGCTTTGGTTCGGCCGGGGCGTTCTTGCAGCAGCCACTGGCCAATGAGGTCAATATGTTGCAACTGAATTGTCAGGCCGTGCTGGAGCAAACGCATCTGTTTGGCCAGCAACTGGCCCAACAACAACGCGGTGGTCTGATTTTGTTCAGTTCGTTACTGGCGTTTCAGGGCACACCGTTTTCCACCCATTATGCCGCCACCAAGGCCTACATACAGAGCCTGGGTGAAGGCTTGGCAGTCGAACTCAAACCGGCAGGGGTTGACGTATTGCTGGTGGCGCCGGGGCCCATCCATACCGGGTTCGCTGCTCGCGCCGGCATGCGCATGTCGCAAGCGCTTACACCGCAGGTGGTTGCCGCCCAGTCATTACGCGTGTTGGGTAAACGCACCACCATCCGTCCGGGCTGGCTCTCCAAACTGCTGGGATGGTCACTGGCCATGGCGCCGCGCTGGCTGGCGGTGAGCATCATCGGTCGCATCATGCAAGGCATGGCACCTGCCCCAAATCATTAAGGAGACTCACATGCAAAAACAATCGAATACGTCACTGCCGAATCAGCCAAAATCACTGCCGGTGTGGGTCAAGGTTGTCGCTGTGGCCAGCCTGGCCTGGAACCTGTTTGGCTGCTATCGCTTTACGCTGGGGCTGAGTGATGATGGCCGGGCGCGCATGGCCATGGACATGACCGTCAGTCAGGCGGCCTTGTACTTTTCACTGCCGGGCTGGATGACGCTGGTGTTCGGCATGGGCGTGTTTGGCGGCGTCATTGCGGCGC
>CAYYBN010000021.1:0-15770 GCA_964470225.1 uncultured Methylotenera sp.
GGCAGTGTTAAAAGTCGGGTTAGCAATCACGTTGCGGTTGGCCATCTCAATGATGCTGACGCTGCCAACCGGGTCGTTGGCAGCCGCGCCATATATCTGTGGCACAGTGTTGCCAATGCGGGCGCCATAGGTGCTGGGAGTGCCTTCGTTGGCCACCAGCAGGCGTGAACCATCTGGGGTAAAGGTCAGCATATCGGGCAAGGCGCCGACAGTCACCGGGCTACCAGATTGTGTTCTGGAGGCGGTGTTGTAGAACACCACCACACCGGGATTGGTACGGGTGCTGTTTTCAATCGCAAATGCGGCGACACCGTTATGGATGGCAACACTGTTAATGCTGCCGTAACTGGTGGTATCAATGTGCTGTATCAGTGCGCCGGTGCTGGCATTCAATACATCTACACCTTTAACGCGCGCCACCCACAGGGTGTTGGTGTTGCCGTCATAAGCTGGAATTTCCGCATTTTTCAAGTCGCTGGTGACGCCACTGTGCGCATGTGTCCAAGCTTTTTGTATGTTTAGTGTGATGGGTGCTGCATATGCATGGGTGCTGGCGCTGATGGCCAATATCAGGCCCGCCAGCAAGGGGGTGTGGTTCATTCCGGTATCCTCTTTGTTTTAAAAACAAAGACCATACCGGGTATATATGACAGGCAATTGACAGTGAGATGACAACGTTTGCGCAGCAGGGTAAGGCTTCATGACTGGCAGCAGCATTTGCTGTCGTCAGTCATGGCTGTTTACTCTCATCAGGCAGCGGATTGATCAATCTGTGGAAGTGCCTCATCACGAATGGCTGCTTCAAAAGTAGTCAAACGTTTGTAGACCGACAACAGTTCGACGATGGTGGTCCAAGAGTTGACCAGGTACTGAAATGAATTGCTGACCTGATTAAACGCATTCAGAATCTGTTGCAGGATACCAAAGGTGATTTTGCCGGCCGCAATGGTCGGTACCAAAATCAGAAACACGAAAATATTATCGGCTTGAATGTACAGACTGCGTGCCACGTTAAAGTACATATAATGAAAATACAACCGGAAGTAATTGTTACGCACATCGGTAAACAAGGCATTCAGGGTTGCCGGTTGCGCACGCTGGAAGTCATCCTCGCCATAAACAAGCTCTTTGCGGTAGGCAGCCTCTACGCGTTGATTTTTAAACTCCAGTCCGGGTAACTTGATACCCACCAGCGCCAACAATAAGGTACCAAACACTGACCATACAATCGCCGCCATGAACAGCGGGTTGGGGATGGCACCGACCAAGGGCAACTCGGTGACGTGTTTGGACAACTCCCACAAAATGGGCAAAAAGGCGAACAAGGTCATCACTGCTTCAACCATGGACACACCCAAGCCTTCCATAATGGTAGCAAAGCGCATGGTGTCTTCCTGTACCCGTTGCGAAGCACCTTCGATGCTGCGCAGCTTGTGCCAGTGGCTAGTGTAATAGTCGTTCATGGCCGAGCGCCAACGGAAGATGTAGTGACTGACAAAAAACTTGGTGATGACAAAAATAAAAATAGCGATAAAGGCAATTTGGGCAAACTGTAGCATCAGGCCGTACAACTGCGCGGTAGATACCTGCGAGTTGGGCGATAGCGCCGCTTGCACCGCGTCAAAAAACGGGCGTCGCCAATTGTTAATCGCGACAGAGACTTGTACCGAATAGTAGGTAGAAAACAAAATGAATGCCGAACCAACAATCGACCACCACTGCCAGCGGTTGGGTTTGCGCTTGAACCAGAAGCTGGCGAACAAGGCCACCGAGACTGTGTAGTAACCATAAAACAGCAAAAAAGACGGCGTCACAAAATGGCCCAAGCCAATGACAGGCTCTGCAGATTCGGCAGGCAAACCAACCAGCTGAGCCATGGCTTGATGTCCATTGAACCAGAGCGCACAACTGAGTATGCTCCAAAGGATGACAGACGGCCAGAACCAGCGTGAATCAGGGAAAAAAGATGTAAACATGGTGGGTATACTTGTAATAGTGAAAAGATGGCCTATGGCAGTGTATTGGCTACGACCCCGGCATGCAAGAAAAAAATCCCTCACGAATGAGGGATAAAAAGGGGGAGGAAGTATGTACATCATGCGCACTTGTGGCGGACACCAGAGAAGGGCATCGCGGCACCACAAGCAGGGCACAGCACTATAATGCCTAAGCCGGGGTGTCTACCCTATCGGTGTCTACCTGAAATGGGTGTCAGAATCCGCTGACATCCATTTGTACATTTGCTGCGTATAGCGTAAAACGATTTGGCGCAAGGCCGGTCATACCAACCATTGCAACGAGGAGAAGTCTGTGAACAATATGATGATAGTCCGACAACTGGCAACCAGCTGGTGGCTAAGCTGCTGCGCCCTGACGGCGCTGGCACAACCCAGTCTGGTGGAGACTATCCCGCTCGGCCACTCGGTGGTGATGGTGACTACCGAATTACCCAGTGGCTCCAACGGTCGCGGTTCCGGCGTTGTGGTTAGCCCGCAATACGTGGCGACCAATTGTCATGTGCTGGCCAACACCAACGGAGCCAATATTGCCAAGTTCAAGGACGGTTACCGACCGATTGGACTTAAGGCCAACTGGCGGCGAGATGTCTGTTTGCTGAAGTTTGATACGCTGCCATTTAAGCCTATCCCAATGAGGGATAGCAGCACGCTGCAATACGAAGAGGAAGTGTTTAGTCTTGGTTTTCCGGCCATGGCACCGGTGCCGCAACCATCGTTTGGCACCATCAAGGGCATGCATCAGTTCGACAATGCACGTATTGTCAGAACCGATGCCTCTTTTGCCATGGGCTCTAGTGGCGGCGCGCTGTTCGACCAGCAGTTCAACCTCATCGGGCTAACCACGTTTAAAAGCCCGGGTCACCATGCGTTTTATTACAGTTTGCCGGTAGAGTGGATTAAAGAGTTGATGGAGGCACCTGACACCATCAGCCTCAAAGCCACGGATACCCCGTTCTGGGCATTGCCGCTGGAAGAACGGCCCTATTTTATGCAGGTGGTCATTCCGTATCAAAACCAGGAGTGGGATAACCTGAAACAAATCGCCAGCCGCTGGACACAGTCTGAGTCGACTTCACCTGATGCCTGGTTTTTTCTCGGCGCTGCCGAAGCAGGATTAAATCAGCTGGAACAGGCCAAACGTCATTTACAGCAGGCAACACAACTGAATCCGCGTGATCTGGATGCCATGGTGGCCTTGTCTCACGTGGCATTTATGCAGAAAGATGTCGCCAGCCTGCAACAGTTGCAAGCGTTGGTGCAAGCACTGAATGCCGAGCAAGCTGAAGAAATCGCCAACAAAATCAAGCAGCTGACCAATGGTAGCTAGTCGCGAGTAAACTCATCAGGAAAATGGGTGGCTACTGCCACCCGTTTTCATTTGAGGCGCTTAGAGCAAATATAACCCTAGTAATGTCAGCAGGCACACCACCACAACCAGGCTAATTTGGATACGTAACTCGTAAAACCAGCGTTCCAAAACGCCATCATTGGTCAGTTTGCGGTCTATCAGCAACAAACCGCTAAAGCAAACCACCTGTATCAGGTACTGCAATTCAACGGCAAATACCAGCAAAGAAGCCCAAGCCAGCAAGGCAAATAAATTGCTAGTGACCAGCAGGTTGGTGCGGGTGGCTTGGGCATTGGTCAGGTACAGGCCCCAATGCATGCCACCTAAAAATGACGCAATCACAGCGCCATAACTCAGTGAAAAATAACGGACATGCAGCGCATCCAGGCCATAAAGGCGGGCGGCCACCGCTGCCACGAACGGCACGGCGCCCAGTATGGTCAGGGCTTTGGCCAAGCGGATTTGTCTTAAATTCATGTTGTACTTTCGAATAACGGAGTATGGGCAATGACCATCCGCCCAGGCACAAGTTGCGTACGCGCACCAGTGGTGGTCAGCAACGCTTTTTGATGCAAGCCGCTACATTGCTGATTTAAATTTGATTTTGTAACAGTTGCTTGCTCCGGTCTATGCCCAGTTCCAGCCACATGGGTAAATGGTCACTCATGCGGTAGCTGCGCCACTCCTTGAAGCTGCGTGCTGGTTTGCTGGCACGGTCAGCGTGATACAAGGCCTCGTCCTTGAACACGAACTGATAAAAGTCGAACACGCCCGCCCGCTGGCCCGGCTGCAGTGATTGCAGTATTTTGTAGTAGGCAATCTGGTCGTAATGGCGGTCTTTGGCCACATTGCTACCGGGTATCTGTTGCAAGAGGGGTGGCACAACAAATCCGGCTTTCTGGATGGCTTGCATGGTGACATCTTCACGGTTGAAGATATTGAAATCGCCCAGTAACAACAGGTCACTGCGCGAGTCGATCTGGTCGGGTTGCTGATTTGGAGCCATGACATAATGCGCGGCATATTTAGCGATGGTGCTGACCAAGTCAGTAATTTCTTTTAGGCGCCTTGGGTCAGTGGCATTGTCTTCTCCGTAATAAATATGCACGGTCACCAGCGAAAAATAGGCATGTCCAGCATGAAAGCCGGCAATATAAGGGCTGCGCGCCAGTTGCAATACTTCGCTATCCTTACGGGTGTCAGGCAATACCAGCTCGGCCGCCAGTCCGCTAAAACTGACCTTGCGCGTGTCAAACACATAGGCCATGCGCTCGGAGTTACCACTGGTGCCTAGCGTGACATCGGTGACGATAAATGCCCACCCTTTGCCCAGCAGCTGTTTGAGGGTATGCAAGGGATACAGGTTTTCGCGCAGTTCTTGTACGGCGATGACACCAAAACGACTCAGGATTTCAGCGATTTAAAAATACGACTCCAGACTGCGGTAGCCGAATTTTCCCGCATCCAGTTCACGAATATTCCAGGTGGCCAGTAGCAGGTTGCTATTGATGGTTTTGGCAGGAATTTGGCTGTCCAACCCCTCGCACAGGGCTTGTAAACCAGTGATGGTGCGTTTGCGTAGCGCGGTATTATCAATCAGTTTTAGCGCGGTGTAGTCCAGCATGGTATGCCCTCCTTGATGGCGTATTGCTAGCTGACAATCCCCCGTTCGGCAAATGCCAGTAAATCAGCCAGCGGCAGCGCTTTTGAATATAAAAAGCCTTGTACCATATGACAACCATAGGACTTCATCAGATTGGCCTGATGTTTGGTTTCTATGCCCTCGGCCACCAGCTCCTTGCCCATGGTGTTGACCAGCCCGATCACCGCTTTGACCAACTTGGCACTGTTGGGATTGATTTCAATGTCTTGAATAAACGAGCGGTCTATCTTGATCTGCTGCAAAGGGAACTTGAGCAGATAGCTGAGCGAGGCATAACCGGTACCAAAGTCGTCCAGCACGATGGTAATGCCCATTTGGTTGAGCCGGTTCAATTTGAGTAAGATTTCTTGGCTGTATTCAAGCAACAGTGTCTCGGTAATTTCAAATTTGACCCATTGCGGCTGGCAGCCAGTCTCTTCTAACAAGGCTGTAATCTGGTCTATCAACGCCGGGTCGCTAAACTGCCGCGCTGAAATATTCAGCGAGACCTTAATAATTTTGCTGGCGTTTTGATTGATGCGGGTGGCTGCCTGAAACGCCTGCCGCATCATTTGCATGCCCAGTGACATAATGAGCCCGGTTTGCTCGGCCGTTTGAATGAACTCCATGGGCGGCACACTGCCCAGTGTTTTGGAGGTCCAGCGGCATAGGGCCTCCACACCAACCATTTCCTGATGCAAGATATTCATGATGGGCTGATACACCAGCGAAATTTCCTGCTGCGTATTGGGTAGCCGAAGGGCATTGGACAAATGGAACTGCCGTTCGAAGCGTTTGGTCAGGCTGGGTTGGTAGAAACAACTATTATTACGGCCGCGTTCCTTGGCTGCATACATCGCAATGTCGGCAAATTTGAGTAACTCATGCGGCTGCTGGCTGTCGTTTGGAAACAGGGCAATACCAACACTGGCCGATACAAAACACTCGGCATGTTCAATGCGGTAGATTTTAAGCACGTTTTGCAAAATGGTGTCGGCCAGTGACTGCACGTCATCCATACTTTGTACATTTTCCAGAATCACGGCAAACTCATCGCCCCCTAGCCGGGCACAAAAATGGGTTTGTTTGCCGCTTAGGCACAGGCGACGCGTCATTTCCTTAAGCAGCAAATCACCATAGCTGTGACCAAGCGAGTCGTTAATGGCCTTGAAACCATCCAGATCCAGCACCATCACAGCCACCGTTTGTGGCGTGTGTTGTGCATCTTGCAAGATGCGCTGCAAATGCTCATTAAGCAAGGTGCGGTTGGGCAATCCGGTTAACGCATCATGCCGAGCCTCATATTGCATGCGGATTTGCGACTGATGACGGTCAGTTACGTCCTGCACAATGGCGACCACGCCGATAGTGGCATTTTTGCGGTTGTGCCGGGGAATAAGTCGCACGTCATAGACGTTCAGCCCCAGATTTTCGCGCTCCATAATCAGTTCGAAGTTTTGCTGTTGCTGCGTCTCCATGACGTTACGCAGATGACTTTCGTAGGTGGCGGCATCCATGTTGCGGATGTAGGGGCTCCACGATTCGCTGGGGCATTTGCCCTCGACACGATGTCGTTCGAGTCGAACGACTTCGGTAAAAAACTGGTTGAGCAACACGCGTTTACACGCTTTGTCGTACACAATAATGGCAATCGGCAGGTTATTCACCAGCAAGGTATATTCTTTTTCCAGTTCGGACAGCTCGCTGTTCAGCCGACGCTCCTCGGAAATATCGACAGTGAACCCCACCGTACCCAGCACACCCTCATCGTTACGCACTGGCGACAAGTGACTGTAACCCCAGTAATCGCTGCCATCGGCACGTGTGATTTTCTCAACCAGGCGTTTTTCCTCACCGCTGGCAATCACATGCAAGTCGTCCTGGCGGTGTGCTTCTGCCGCCGGTTGATCAAATAAGTCTTTGTCGTATTTGCCCAGCACATCTCGCGGATGCAAGTAGCCGAACTCATCACAAAACTGTCGATTAACGGCCAGAAACATGCCGTCTATATTTTTCATCCAGATTGGGTAGGGCAGGTTATCCAGCAAGGTACGCAGATACGCCCGTTGCGAGCGGGTGTTTTGCAAATAGGCCTGACGCACAAATTCGACCGAGTGATTGTAGGCCAACACACCAATAATATGCTGCTGCTTGTTTTTAATCGGAAAGCAACTGAACTGGTTATTGGGTTCGCGCTGCAAGGATAACTCATCAAAATGCAGGCGCAAATGTTCAGGCTGGCCTTGGGCGATGCAGTTGAGTATGCCACGCTGAAACAAGGCCAGCGGGGCCGTATCCAACGCTTGTGTCAAGGCTTCCTGGCTGAATTTTCCAAAAGCATTCAGCATGGCAGAGTTGCAATACACCAGTCGCCCGTTGTGGTCATGCACCGAGATGGCGTACGCCAGCTGGTCAAACAGCAGTGCGGAGACCTGCAGCATCGCCTCGATGGACTCGGGTACTTCAACGGGACTGGCTAGGGGGCTGGACATGCATGCACAAATAACATCAAAGAAAACATAAGCTTACCTTACCACATCCACTGCAGCTTCTTGGCTAGGCATCTGTATTTTTTAAATGATTAGGTGATGTTAAGATGCATGCATGTGGTTTTTACCAAAAAGTTGTGGTCTACAGCGGAGATGAAGTCGCCGCAAATGCCAGTGGGCTTGCTGTTGGCCGCTGGCCATTCCCGTCGTTTTGGCGATGCCGACAAGCTGCTGCAACGCTTGCCTGAAGGCGAGCTGCTGGCAGTGGTGAGCGCCCGCCATTTGCGGCAGGTAGTTGTCAATTGCGTGGCCGTGGTGCGCACGCACAATACGCTATTGGCAGAAACACTCACCAACATGGGCTATGTGGTGGTGCTCGCCGACAACCAGTACGTGAATATGGGCGACAGTCTGCAACTGGGGCTGACCAGTATCGTTGAACGCTGGCCGCAGTGCTGTGGTGTGCTGGTCGCCTTGGCAGATATGCCAAGCATACAGCCGACGACCTATCACCAAGTCGTTGATGCGATGTTGGCTGGTGCGCCCATCGTCCGCCCGCACTATCGTGGTCAACCCGGGCATCCGGTAGCGTTTGCAGCCAGTGTGTTGCCTGCACTACGTCAGGTGACTGGCGATCAGGGTGCACGCGCCCTGTTACAAGCGCATGCGGCAGATTTGCTGCAATTGCAACTAGACGATGCTGGGGTTGTACATGACATCGATACCCCACAACAACTGAGCGCTTTTCGCTCAGGCCACCGCCTGCCTTAAGGCAGGATTCACGCCACTGGCTTGCAGCCGCGCACGCTCCTGTATCAGTTCGGCCAGAATGGCCACTGCAATTTCGGCCGGGGTACGGCTGCCAATGCGCAAGCCAACAGGGCCATGCAGACGATGGATTTCTTGCTCGCTCAAGTCAAACAGACGCAGACGCTGTTTGCGTTTTTCCTGATTGTTGATGGCACCCAGCGCACCGACATAAAACGCCTGTGATTTAAGTGCTTCGAGCAAGGCCATGTCGTCCAGTTTGGGGTCGTGGGTGACGGCAACAATCGCCGTATGCGGGTCGGGCACAATCTCTAGTACCACATCATCCGGCATGCCTGTACGCCATTCGGCACCGGCCACTTGCCATTCGGCACGCATGTCCTCACGCGGATCGCAGATCAGCACCTGAAAATCCAGCGCTTGCGCCATCTGTGCCAGCACCGACCCGAGCTGGTTGGCACCGATAATCAGCAATCGCCACTGCGGGCCGATATAGCTATGAAACCAGTCGCCATCCAGATGCGGCGGGCCTTCGGGGGACACCGTTTGCATGACCACTGCGCCGCTATGCAAATTAACCGAGCGCTTGAGCAATTGCCGTTGCGCCAGACTGTCCAGCATCGTTGTCAGTTGCGCAACGCTGGACAAAGGCTCGACGACTATCTTCAGTTGACCACCACAAGGCAAACCAAAGCGCTGGGCTTCGGCCTGATTTATACCGTAAGTGAGCAGTTGCACCTGCGCCGGTAACTGGCCATGTTTGGCTTTGTCGGCCAGGTCATCTTCGATGCAGCCGCCCGAGACCGAACCGACCAGATGTCCATCATCCCGCACCACCAGCAAGGCACCGGGCAAACGTGGCGCCGAGCCCCAGGTCTGCACCACGGTAAACAGATGCGCGCGATGGCCCTGTTGCAGCCAGTCGTAGGCGCGTTGCAATACTTGCTGTTCCGACGATTGCATCATCTGGTTCAGGCCAACTGGTCGGCAATCGGCAGGCGACGGATACGCTTGCCGGTGGCCGCAAAAATGGCATTGGTCACCGCTGGTGCCAATGGTGGCACGCCGGGTTCGCCAACGCCGCCCATTTTGGCCTGGCTGGGCACAATATGCACCTCGACTTGCGGCATATCTTTCATGCGCAATACCTGGTAGTCATGGAAATTGGATTGCACCACCTTGCCAGCTTTAAAGCGGATTTCGCTGCTCAAGGCCGCCCCCAGCGCAAACGCCACGCAGGATTCCATTTGCGCCTTGACCCCGGCGGGGTTGACCGCCAGTCCGCAATCAATGGCCACCACCACGCGATGTACCTTGACCTCACCCTGATTGACCGAGACTTCAGCCACTTCGGCCACCACACTGCCAAAGGATTCGTGCACGGCAATGCCGCGGAACACGCCCGCAGGCAGCGGCGCGGTCCAGTTAGCCTTGTCCGCCACCAGATTGAGTGCCGCCAGATGGCGTGGATGGTCTTTGAGCAATTGCCGACGGTAAGCCAAAGGCTCTTTGCCGCTGGCATGTGCCAGTTCATCAATCAGGCTTTCCATGACATAAGCGGAATGGCTGTGCCCAACCGAGCGCCACCACAATACCGGCACCTGACTGTCTACACTGTGTAGATGTACCTGATGATGCGGCGTGCCTTTGACATAGGGCGAATCTGCCACGCCCTCGACAGAAGTCGCGTCGATGCCATCTTTAATCATAAAGCCTTCAAACGGCGTGCCTTTGATAATCGACTGCCCGACCAGCGTTTGCTGCCAGCGCACAGGCAAGCCCTGCGCATCCAGGCCAATCTCGGCACGGTGCATAAACATGGGCCGGTAAAAGCCACCTTTGATGTCATCTTCACGGCTCCAGACCGTTTTGACGGGCAGACCGGCGGCCTTGGCCACCTGCACGGCCTCGGCCACAAAGTCCGAGCGCGGATTGGCGCGACGGCCAAAGCCACCACCGAGAAACTGGGTGTGTATGCGCACTTGCTCTGGTTTCAGACCCAGAATTTTGGCTGCGGTAGCCTGATCCACGGTCTGCATTTGCGTGCCAGTCCAGATATCGCAGCCATCGGCATGCACCTGTACCGCACAGTTGAGCGGCTCCATGGGTGCATGTGCCAGATAGGGCAACACATACTCGGCGGTGATGCTGCGTTGCGCCTTGACGCTGGCCGGGTCACCAGCCTTGGCCGCCAGCAGTCCGGGCTGGCTGCTCAAGCTGCGGTAGTGTGTCAGCAAGGCTTCGCTATCCGCTTGATCAGTAGCACTCTCGTCCCAGCTGAGTGTTAGCGCCTCGCGGCCCTGTTTGGCGGCCCAGTAGTGTTCGGCAATCACCGCCACGCCGGTGGGCACGGTCACCACCTTGATAACACCGGGCACCGCACGGGCGGCGCGGTCATCGACCGATTTCAGCTTGGCACCAAAGAGTGGCGCGCGTGCCACCAGCGCCGTTTTGAGTCCGGCAAACTGCACATCTTGGCCGAACTTGGCGCTGCCATTGATTTTGGCGGCGCTGTCCAGCCGTTTGGTCGCTTTGCCGATGAACTTCCATTGTTCGGGTGCTTTGAGGGTAACGGTTTTTGGCGTTTCCAGCGTACTGGCCGTCGCCACCAGTTGGCCATAGCGTAATTGTTTGTTGCCATCCCACACTGCCCCGTTTTCGGTACGCAAACGGGAGACTGGCACCTGCCATTGTTTGGCCGCCGCTTCCAGCAGCAAGGCACGCGTCAGCGCGCCAGCCTGGCGGTAACGCTCGAACTCCGACCAGGTCGTGGAGGAACCACCGGTAATCTGTATGCCATAGGCGGTATGGATATAAGCCGGTGCCGCTGGCGCATGCTCGACCTGAATACGGCTCCAGTCCGCATCCAACTCGTCAGCAATCAGCATGGGCAAGGTGGTCCACACGCCCTGACCCATTTCACTGTGTGCCAGCAATACGGTAATGCTGTCATCGGCGCCGATACGGAGAAAGGCATTCGGTGCTGCGACTGGTAAGGCTTCCGCCGCTTCGGCAGCGCCCATAAAGCGTTTGGCGTGCGGAATACTAAACGCCACCACCAGACTGCCGGCCACCAGCGTGGCCTGTTTGATAAAACCGCGACGGGAAAGATTGATGTCGGTTGTCATGCCAGCCTCCTTAAACCAGTTTGGCGGCAGCGGCATGAATGGCTGCACGGATACGCGGGTAGGTGCCACAGCGGCAGATATTGCCACTCATGGCGGCGTCAATATCGGCATCGCTAGGGGCAGAATTTTGCTTTAGCAAGGCGGTAGCTGACATAATTTGTCCGGACTGGCAGTATCCGCACTGCACCACATCCAGATCCTGCCAGGCGGCTTGCACCACCTGCCCGACCTTGTCCTGTGCGACCGCCTCAATGGTGGTAATGCGTTTACCGGCCACGGCACTCACCGGCGTTACGCAAGCGCGGGTTGGCTGCCCATCCACATGCACGGTACACGCGCCACATTGCGCCATCCCGCAGCCGAATTTGGTACCGGTCAGCCCGGCGATGTCGCGGATGGCCCACAACAGTGGGGTATCGGCACTGACATCCAGGTCAGTGTCATGTCCATTGAGATTCAGTTTCATGGTTGGCATCCTTAGTATGCTGCATTTGATCAGTCACGATGATTGCACAGGCCACGCGCAAACTGAATATCAAAAACTGGAATTATCTATTCTAGAAAATACAACAACACTTCCACTCTAGCCTGCTAAAAGTATTTATTCATGTTTGTTGTTTTGAAGCCTATTCATGGGTCATCCCTGAATGCTAAGCACTGTCAGCGTCTTGATTAAAAATGATGGTTGCAATCAGTCCTGTCGAATCCGGGCATTTATTGCTGAGTACAATTTCGGCATGGTGTTTGACCGCAATTTCTTGTGCAATTGAGAGCCCTAATCCTGAACCGGTGACATTCGATTCGTTAACGCGATAAAACCGGTCAAACACTTTTTCTAGATGTTCCGCTGGTATACCTGGGCCAGAGTCCTCAATCTCCAGTTCGGCTGCATGTCGCGATGCGCGTATTCGAATGTTGATCACGCCACCATCAGGCGTGTAGTTGATGGCGTTCACCAGTAGATTATTTAGCATAATTTCCAGTTCATCCTTGACCGCCAAAATATAAGCCTCGTCCGCATATGCAATACCGACATCCAGTCCTTTATTGGCGTAGATGGCGCGCAGATTGTTGAGCACTTTCACCACGCTAGTATTGAGATGAATCGTGCTGAACGCTTCTGCTCGAGAATCCGGCTCTACTTTGGACAAAGTCAACAATTGCTCGACCAATCGCTCCATTCGATTGAGGCTGTCAAAACTCCTAGCTAGCCGATCTTGAAGCTCTTGTTGGGTGGCGTTTCTTAACGATGACAGTTGTAACCGCAGAGCGGTGACTGGCGTTCTGAGTTCATGCGCAGCATCGCTAGTGAATCTTTTTCTGAGCGTGATGAATGCATTCACATTTCGCATCCAGATATTTAAAGATCGGATGATGGGAATGAGCTCCTGCGGCTGATTGCTTTCATTGAATAGATTAAGCTCCTCCACATTTCTCTTGGCCATCTCTGCTGACATCGCAGTCAGAGGCCTAAACGTTTTTTGAATAATCATCAGGGTAACTAATATGAGAAAAGGCACTACCAGCAATTGGGGCATAATCAACTTAATGGCAACGTCTCGAATGGTGTGCTGACGCAGTTTGTAATCCTGCGCCACCACAGCCGTCAGGCCTTCTTGTTTGAGGATAAAAATGCGCCAGCGTTTGTGCGCTATCCATTCTGTCAAAAGCCCAGTTTGCCCGGTGTTAACCGCAAAAATGCCGCGATGTGATTGATAAATAATCTGGTTGTTGCGTTTCACCTGAATAAGATAATCCTGTTCCCCTTGCAGCTTGGCGTTTCTCAGTTCAGTAACGAGGCTCTGCCGGGTGGCAGCATTACCGGCATAATGCCCTATCATCGCCGCCGCCAAATGTTGCATATTGGCGTCATATAGCTCGCCGAGTTCGTCCTCAGCTGAGTAATAGGATAAAAAAGAAAGTAGGCCAATCAGGCAGACGATGACTAAAGAAAGATAAACAGTCAGTTCAAGCTTAATTGAGCGCATTCACAATTCCTTGTTGTCTGGAAAGGCATAGCCAATACCTCTGATGGTCTGGATGATGTCCTGTCCAAATTTCTTGCGGATATGATGCACATGCACCTCTATCGCATTACTTTCGATCTCGTCACCCCAGCCATACAGCTTTTGCTCCAATTGTGATTTGGAAAAAATCATGCCTGGCTGCGACATCAGGTGATACATGATTGCGAATGCTTTACTAGAGAGCCGGTGACTGACGGCGCCAGCCGATAACACGTAACTTGCTGTATTCAATACCACACCATTGACCTCAAGCTGATTGGTGAGTCGTTCCTCTTTGCGTCTGAAAATCGCCCTTAGTCTGGCTTCCAGTTCTTCGATGGCAAACGGCTTGAGTACATAGTCATCTGCCCCGGCATCCAGACCCTGAATTCGATGCTCAATTGCATCTCTCGCTGTAATCACAATGACAGGTGTTTGATTACCGGCTTTTCTGAACTCAGTCAGCCATTCAATCCCGGACTTTTTTGGCAATCCAATATCTAGCAAAATGGCATCGAACACCTCATGCCTGATGGTCTGTTCTGCCTGCATCGCATCCTTCACCCAGTATATGGCGTGTGTACGCATGGCCTGTTGCAGTCCTTCGCCTATCATCGCGTCATCTTCCACCAGCAGAAGTTTCACTTTTCGTCTCTCCATGACATATGCGAGCAGATTAAACATTGAATCTTAAGCTTGCCTTAAGAAAACCACTGCAATATTTAGCCTCACATCATCCATTTTCCATGTGTTATGAATCGAATCCGCTTTATCAAGCGTGCGTTGTTACTGATGCTGACCGGGCTGACGGCCTGTCAAAGTCCTCAGTCTATCAAACCCCAAGCGCTTGTCGCCAATATCGTTGAACAAGACCAATCATTGCGTGCCAGGGAAACTCAGCAAGATAATGAAACAGATGACTTTCTTTCTGAGCATGCGGCGGTGATGCTGGCCTTGCATCAAAATCCTGCCTTTCAGGCGCAATTAACGGAACTAGACATTGCTCAGGCAGACTTGCAACTCGCCAGTCAAATCAGCAATCCTTCCGTGTTTTATGCATTTGGCGTCGCCAACAAACCTTATCGATACGCCATTGAGTTGCCACTTGAGGCGCTATTGCTCAGGCCATTCCGGCTCAAACAGATGCAAGCGCAATCAACACAGACGCAACTTCAGTTGATGCAAACGGGATTCTCCCTCGTTCGCGATACCCGCGCTGCTTACGCACAAGCCGTTGTCAGCCAGGAAAAAGTCAACCGACTGGAGGAGGCGTTACGTGTGAACAACACCATCACAAAATTAGCTAAAACGCGTGAGCGTCTGGGTGACAGCAGCGCTCAAGACTCGCTGATTGCAGAAAATGAAATGTTACTGGTCGAGCGTGATTTGCAAACGGCAAGGATTGAAGCAGGCATTGCACATACACTGCTCATGCATATGCTTAATCACGTAGATGACAAACGTCAATTATCACTCAGCGATGCACTCTTGCCTTCCTGCTCAGCCGAAGACATTAGCCAATTAAAAAGTGCCGCCATCTCCAGCAGATCTGATGTGTTGGCTGCAGATGCTGCGATTGAGGCAGTGAAAGAGAAGCGCCGTTTGAACGGGTTCAACTGGTTAGCGCCTGCGGGCATTGCTGATGCGACCAGTGGCCAAACCAATGGTCATGTGCTAGCGCCAGCCATCAGATTCAATTTGCCTATCTTCAATCAACATCAGGGACAGGTTGAACGCGTCGATGCGGAAATGGTAAAAGCCTTGCACGAGGCTGAAGCGACCAAGCTGAAGGCCTCCCTAGATATTCAGGTCAGCCACCTCAAGTACCAGCGTGATTGCCAAGAGTGGCAGCAATTGCAGGCAGCGTTACTTCCTAATGCAGTGCGAGTCATCCATGACGCGGAAACCGCCTATCACAATGGTGAGATTGCCTATTTAGGTGTGCTGGAGAGCACCAGAAAATATCTCAATCTTAGACTGCGTGAGACCCAACTAAAAGCCGACATGATCCTGAGCTGGTCGGACCTCATGCGCAGTACCAGTATTCCCCAAAATCTCACGATTCATCATCATTGAAAGCATCATCATGTCGATCAATCACCACAGGATAGTTATTAAGTCACATCACTTCATCACATGCCTCATAGGCATGTTAATGCTGTGCCCGGTATTTGGTATATCCGAAACCATCAGTGTCAACGAAAATCAGCTCAATCAGGTCACGCTATCAAACACCGCCATTAAAAAATTGGGATTAGAAATCAAAGAAATACGTTTGGCAAAAGCGCTTGCTTCAAAGATACTCCCGGCACAAATCGGGTATGCGCCCCAAGCACTTACGCATTACATCACGCCCTTTAGTGGATATGTC
>CAYYBN010000022.1:0-11794 GCA_964470225.1 uncultured Methylotenera sp.
GTTGAATCGAGCTGAAAAGCTGACTGCTTCATTATCAATATGCAGGTCTTTCACTGCCGTAAAGTTGATATTCAAGACAATTTCACCCTGCTTAACATACGCCATGGGTACGCGCGTTAACGCATCAACCTTTACCAGCAAATGTGGCGTTAATCCATTGTCCAGACACCATTCATGAATGGCTCTGACCAGATAGGCTGTTGTAGGGATTAATGCTTGCATGTAAGTACTCCAAACTCCTTGAGGCGGTTTTACCCGCGCACCATGGCTTATCGGCTATTATTTACGCATGGCTTTTTCAGAAGGCGTCATCGCTTCAGCATACATCGGACGCGAGAACAGGCGTTCGGCGTATTTAAGCAATGGGGCTGCCTGGTTAGGCAACTCGATACCATAGTGACCCAAACGCCATAGCAGTGGTGTAATCGCGACATCCAGCATCGAGTATTCATCGCCCATCAGATAATTTTGCTTGCTGAAAATAGGCACCAGCTGGGTCAGGTTATCGCGAATCATTTTACGCGCACGGTCTGACTCGGCAGCCTCCCCGGACTCGACAGACTTGATATGACTAAACAAGTCTTTTTCAAAGTTGTACAAAAACAGGCGCGCACGGGCACGCATCACCGGATCAGCTGGCATTAGCTGTGGATGCGGAAAGCGCTCATCGATATATTCATTGATGATGTTGGCTTCTGACAGCACCAAATCACGCTCAACCAGCACCGGCACCTCACCGTAGGGATTGAGTACGGCCAGATCCTCGGTTTTGTTAGTCAAATCCACATCAATCACTTCAAAGTCCATGCCTTTTTCAAACAGCACAATTCGGCAACGGTGACTGTAAGGATCTACGGTACCCGAATATAATCGCATCATAATTTCGTCTCCCCTATAAAAAAAGACACCAAGGCGCTTGGCCTTGGTGCCATACCTTCATCTATATTTAGCGAATATCTTTCCAGTATTCCGCTTTGACTTTTTTCGCTAACACCAGCAATACCGACAGGAACGCCAACACTGCCAGGCCAATCCAGTAACGGGATTGTTTGGCAGGTTCGGCCATAAAAGCCAAATAGTTGGTCAAATCACCGACAAACTGATCATACTCTTGCGGACTTAACTTACCAGCACGCTCAACCTTTAAGCGGTGTGTCTCGTGGTCTAGCACTTGCACACCTTGCATTTCATACAACACGTGCGGCATGGCCACTTTGTCATAGACCAGGTTGTTCCAGCCGGTTGGGCGACTATCGTCTTTGTAAAAACTACGCAGATAGGCATAGACCCAATCAGCACCACGGGCACGTACTTCTACACTCAAATCAGGTGGCGCAGCGCCAAACCATTTTTTCGCATCTTTCGGATTCATACTGATACGCATGGGCTCGCCCACTTTTTCACCGGCAAACAGCAGGTTATCCTTGATTTGCTTTTCCGATAACCCGATGTCTTGCAAACGGTTGTACCGCATGTAGTTGGCGCTATGACAATTCAGGCAGTAGTTGACGAAAATTTTTGCCCCACGTTGCAATGATGCATGGTCGCCCGCATTGATGGGTGCCTTGACATCGATATGCACTTCATTGGCAATGGCAACACTGCCTGCGCTCAGCGCAATACTGGTCAGCCATAAAGTTAACAGCTTGTTCATTAGTACGTCACCCTTTCTGGCACAGGCTTGGTTTGATCTTTTTTGGTGTACCACGGCATCAGGGCGAAAAAGGCAAAGTACACCACGGCGCACAGGCGGGCCAGCACCGTGGCACGGTCTGCACGACCCAACCAAGGGCCAAATTGCCCCCAGACATCACCGGGCACCGTACCCAAATAACCCAGAATCACAAAACTGATGACAAAAGCAGCCAACCAGCGTTTGTATAACATACCGCGATAGCGGATGGATTTCACCGGACTCTTATCTAACCATGGCAGGAACGCAAACGCCACCACTGACAGGCCCATGGCCACCACACCCGGGAATTGCGAAATACCGATAGGTGGTACTGCGCGCAAAATCGAGTAGTAAGGCGTGAAATACCAAACCGGAGCAATGTGTGGCGGCGTTTTCAGCGGATCGGCAGGCACAAAGTTATTGGCTTCAAGGAAGTAACCGCCCATTTCCGGCATAAAGAACACAATGGCAAAAAACACCATCAGAAACACCACCGCACCCACCAGATCTTTTACCGTGTAATAGGGGTGAAACGGAATGCCGTCGAGTGGAATGCCAGTGGTTTTGTCTTTGTTGGCTTTGATTTCAACACCGTCCGGGTTATTGGACCCGACTTCGTGCAGGGCCACAATATGTACCGCCACCAGCCCCACCAGTACCAGTGGCAAGGCAATCACATGGAAAGCAAAGAAGCGGTTTAAAGTGGCATCCGAAACCAGATAGTCACCACGCAGCCACTCGGACAAATCAGGGCCAATAAACGGTACCGTGGAGAACAGGTTCACTATGACCTGCGCGCCCCAGTAGGACATTTGCCCCCATGGTAACAGGTAACCAAAAAAAGCCTCACCCATCAGCACCAGAAAAATACCTACGCCAAATAACCAGATCAGTTCACGCGGCGTGCGATAGGAGCCATAAATGAGTCCACGGAACATATGCAGGTAGACCACGACAAAGAACATCGAAGCGCCCGTGGAATGCATGTAGCGAATAATGTTGCCACCAAACACATCACGCATGATGTATTCCACCGAGGCAAATGCCAACTCGGCATCTGGTTTGTAGTTCATGGTGAGAAAAATACCGGTGACTATTTGCAGTACCAGCACCAATAAGGCCAATGAACCAAAAAAATACCAGAAATTGAAATTTTTGGGGGCATAGTACTCGGTCAAATGCCCTTTAATGGTACTGCTCAGCGGGAAGCGGGCATCAATCCAGCCCAACAAACCGGTGGTTTGAACATTTTTAACATCAGCCATGACTTATGCCTCCGCTTTCTTGTCTTCGCCCACCAAAATAGTGGTGTCAGTCACATATTGATGCGGTGGAATCAAAAGATTTTTTGGTGCAGGCGAGCCTTTGAACACACGCCCAGACAAGTCAAATTTGGAACCATGGCAAGGACAAACAAAACCGCCATCCCAATCAGCAGAAACGGTAAAGTTATCATTTGGCGAACAGCCGAGGTGGGTACAGGTACCCAGCATGACCGCAAACTCTGGCTTGATGGCGCGCGCCTTGTTATGGCAATACTCAGGTTGTTGTGGAACTTCCAGATTCGGGTCAGACAACTGGTCATCATGCTTTGCCAGTTTATCCAGCATTTCTGGGGTGCGACGAACAATCCAGACTGGCTGACCACGCCACTCGGCGGTCAGTTTTTCACCCGGCTTTAGCTTACTGATATCAATCTCAACCGGAGCACCGGCTGCTTTGGCACGCTCACTTGGCAACATGCTACCAATGAACGGCACCGCCACTGAGGCAGCACCCATTGCACCGGTCGCGGCGGTGGCTTTCACCAGAAACTCGCGTTTTTGCAAATCGACTTCAGACGGCTGTGTAAATGACAGGCCGTTGTTGTCAATATTTCTTTCTGACATTGGCTTCCTTAATCCACCCTGTTAGGGTCGTTATTAAATCAAACACAAACATGGATTATACATTTTAGCCTGTATAACTCCAAATTTAATTGCTTAAGTGATTGATAATACAGCGTTAAATTGGGTTATCAATCTCAACATAATGGTGTTCTATAGCAAAACTGTCTGCACACCAAGCACCCAGTGCTTGTACACCATAGCGTTCGGTGGCGTGATGACCGGCAGCCAGATAAGCCACTCCTTGCTCACGCACGCTGTGGGTGGTCTGTTCTGACACTTCACCACTAATAAACAGGTCTACCTCACTGGCATCGCATTGCTGTATTGCCTGTTGTGCAGCACCGGTACACCAAGCCACAGTCCGAATCAGTTTATCGGGCTCACCCAGCATCAATGGCGGACGCCCAAGCACATTGTGTACATGCGCGGCCACTGCGGTTAACGGCAATGGATTTACCAACCGGGCTACAGGCACCATATGACGCTGATCCAGATAGCGCTCAATATCCCATCCAAGTTGTTTACCCAACTGCACATTATTGCCAACCTGCGCGTGCGCATCCAGCGGCAAATGGTAAGCCAGCAAACTCATATCATGCATCAACAAGGCCTTGATACGCTGCTGCTTCATGCCCACGATCTCAGGCGCCTCACCGCGCCAGAAATAACCGTGATGTACCAATATTGCGTCCGCTTTCTCTTCTATCGCGCGATCAATCAATGCTTGAGATGCAGTCACTCCTGAGATGATTTTTTTCACCTCTGGGTTCCCCTGTACTTGCAATCCGTTGGGACAATAATCCTGAAATTTATCAACTTGCAAAAAAGTGGCCAATTCGTTAACCAGACGCTTTAATTCCATCACTTATCCCATATACTAAGCGTTCATTAAGTAACCTTATTTTCAGCATGCGGCAACTTTGGACTATTTTCTCGCAAACCGTTACAGCCTGTCTCGGCATCCTGTTTATTTGCCGACTATTTTATCCTAACCTGCTAGGCACCGCGTCATCACAAGCGCTGGTGATTAAAGAAGCCGCTCAGGAAAACCCAGCCGTTGCTGCTGCCGGTTACCGATTAGCTGCCAACAAGGCTATGCCCGCGGTCGTTAACATTTTCACCACCGCCCGTATTCGTCAAGACCCGCATCGCGCGTTCAAAAATGACCCCTTGTTTAAACATTTTTTTGGTGACAGCATGGATGACGAGGAACAAGAGGCCCAACCTGAAAACAGCTTGGGTAGCGGCGTCATTGTCAGTGCCGATGGCCTGATTCTAACCAACAACCATGTCATCAGTTCGGCTGACCGCATAGAAATCGCGCTAAGTGACGGCAGCAAACAGTCTGCCACCGTCGTTGGCACCGATCCTGACACCGACCTTGCGCTGCTCAAAATCAAAGGAAAAAATCTACCTGCCATCACCTTTGCCAACAGCGACCAGATCAAAGTGGGTGATGTGGTTCTGGCAATCGGTAACCCATTCGGGGTTGGTCAAACCGTCACCCAAGGGATAGTCAGTGCCTTGGGCCGTAATCACCTGGGCATTAACACCTTCGAAAACTTTATTCAAACTGACGCTTCCATTAACCCCGGCAACTCTGGTGGGGCACTCATCAACGCACAAGGCGATTTAGTCGGCATCAACAGCGCCATTTACTCACGCAACGGCGGCAGCATGGGCATCGGCTTTGCCATCCCTGTGAGTCTGGCCAGACAAGTCATGGAACAAATCAGCTACAGCGGCTCAGTCACTCGCGGCTGGATAGGCATTGAAGCACAAGACCTTACCCCGGAACTTGCCGAGTCATTTAACCTTAAAAATATCAACGGCACCCTGATTGCCGGCGTTTTGCAAAACAGCCCTGCCGACCGTGCTGGCCTGCATGCCGGTGACATTCTGGTGGCCATCAACGAAACACAAGTGAGTGACAGCCAGTCCATGCTCAACATCATCGCCACCCTTAAACCCCGCGAAAAAGCCAGCGTCACCATTATTCGGTCGGGCAAAGAAAACAAAATTCCTCTGATTGTTGGCAAGCGTCCACTGCCAGCACAGGTGGCGGATGAGCAAGAGTAACGCGAACCTAAAAAAGCGAAATTGAATCTGATATGCAGCAAGCTAAATGGACAGCAGAACAAACCAAGCTTGCATTCTACCTTTACTGTCAAATTCCATTTGGGAAAATCGACAGTCGAAACAAGGAGATTATTGCTTTAGCTAATGCAATCGACCGCACACCCAGCGCTGTTGCAATGAAAATGCTTAACATTGCCAGTCTTGATCCTGCCATTACTTCAACTGGCCGCTCGGGATTAGGAAATGCTTCTGCACTTGACCGTGAAGTATGGGAGGAATTTAACGCTAACTGGGAAGGATTGACTATTGAAGCCCAGCAGCTAAGACTTCAATTAGATAGCCACCTACCAGAAACATCCGACTTGTATAATGATTTCACCATTCCTGATGACTTTACAGGTGAAACCAATAAAGTATTGACCACGCAACGCGTCAATCAACAGTTTTTCCGACGTGCCGTATTGAGTAGTTACCGTGGCCGTTGTTGCATGTCAGGCTTATCAGAACCCAAATTATTAATTGCAAGCCACATAGTCCCATGGCGCACTGACAAACAGAATAGATTAAATCCTAGCAATGGTCTTTGTTTATCTGCTATCCATGACAAAGCCTTTGATCAGGGATTTTTGACCCTTTCAGACAGTTACGAAATCATCATTTCAAATGTATTAAAAAGAAGTCACGATGCGTTCATTCGTGATGTCATACTTCCGCTTGATGGCAAATCAATCGAACTTCCAGAACGTTTTGTACCCTCTAGGGAATTTCTCTCCAGACATCGGCAAGAAGTGTTTATCGCCGTTTAAGTATTTCTAATCTATATCTATCGAAAATTGCATCAGTTCGCTCAGAGGTACATTTAGCGCATTCGCTAATCGCGCAATATTGAGCAAACTCACATTGCGCAAGCCTCGTTCTATCCCGCTGATATAGGTTCTATCCAAGTCAGCTTTTGCCGCCAACGCTTCCTGACTGATTTTTTGACTTTGACGGATGGCTTTTAAATGCAATCCAAATGATTTGAGTATGTGTTCATCCATGGTTGGGCTTTCATTTTCTTACCCATGGTGCTATCTTGTAGCTTTTATATCTACGGACTATAAGTCACAATTTAAAGTTATAGAAAACTGTGAGGGTCATGATGGAAGATATGATTGATTATGGATTTATCGTTAACCAGCTCGCCAAATCATATTTAAAGTGGCTAAATAGCCTAGATAAAAGTGATGACGACCTCCTGCTATTGCTGATCAATCACTTATTGAAAAAGCTAGACCAAGACCTGATTGCAAACTTATATCACGAGCATCAACTGTTACGTAGCAACACACATCGCACCCTACCTAAACAAAAGGGTATGTATTTAAAACTGTTACACGGACGAAAAAATCCTGACGAAGAATTACAAGATTGGGGAGCTGATGGACCATGGATAGGACCACTCGTCTGGTTTCATTGCACTTACTTTACAGAGATTGGTTTGGCCTTTAGCGACAAAGAGTCAATATCATATTTACATGAGCATGTTGACTACCCCGCGCCCATGCATGTGCATCAGAACTACATTTATTACGATGGATTGTATTATGGTGATTGGACACTCTATGCGATAGCTGAACAGAAGAATCGTCGAAAAAAGAGAGAAATATTAAATAGCGAAGCTTCCTAATAAGGATTCTTATTGCCATATCCTTATGATTGACGCGCATTCATAATGCGCATAACATGGCCAACTAAACACTCTGCGAGGCGTATCAAATGCAGTCAACTCATGACACTCAAGCCCCCAAACGGGCAGCCAATTTAAGCGTGAATGCAGATTTACTCAAGCAAGCCCGTGCGTTAAATATTAATTTATCTGCCACACTGGAAGAGAGTTTGGTCAATATTATCAAGGCAAAACAGCAAGCGGCGTGGCTTGCAGAGAATCAGCCGAAGATCAACGCTTACAACACTCAAGTAGACGAGCAAGGGGCATTTGCAGATAGTTTACGGACGTTCTGATGGCGCAATTTTCCGTCTATCAAAACAAAAACAATGCGACACAAGCGCAATACCCTTTTCTGCTCAATATCCAAAATGATTTACTGGCAAGTATGCAAACTTGCGTCGTGGTTCCGATGACAGCGCTGAACAAAATGGCGCATCCACCGATACAACACCTCACACCGGTGTTTGTGATTGAGGGGGAAGAATATTGCATGATGACACCTCAGCTTGCGGGTATCCATCGTCGGGAATTGGGGGATGAAGTAAGTAACTTGCATCATCACCAACATACAATCATTACAGCCATTGATTTTCTGCTGAGTGGTGTTTAGGGCGCTGATACAAAGCGCCACAATCAGCTTCTAGCGTTTAAGCTTCAGCCGCCTTCATCGGCAACCATCTCACCGCCAGCATCCCCGCTTCATACAACAGCCATAACGGAATCGCCAGCATAAACTGCGAGACAATATCCGGGGGGGTAAAAATGGCACCTAGCACAAATGCGCCAACCACGACATAAGCGCGCGCTTCTTTGAGTTGTTGCAGATTGACCCAACCCAGCATGGCGATGAGCACCACGGCAACGGGCACTTCAAAGGCGAAGCCAAAGGCCATAAACATACCGATGACAAAGTCCAGGTATTCGGCGATGTCGGTCATGACGGCAACGCCTTCGGGGGTGCTGCCGATAATAAAGCCGAACACCACCGGAAAGACGGCGAAGTAGGCGAACGCCATGCCGATAAAAAACAGGATCAGTGCCGAAACCATCAGCGGTACCAGCAGGCGTTTTTCATGGGCATAAAGGCCGGGAGCGACGAAGGCCCACAGTTGATAAAGTAGCCACGGCAGGCTAATCAGAAAGGCGGCCAGCATGGTGACTTTCATCGGCACGAAAAACGGCGTGGTGACGGCGGTGGCGATCATGTGTGCGCCTTGCGGCAGTTTGGCCAGCATGGGGGCGGCCAACAGGCTGTAGATCTTGCCAGAGAACGGGAACAGGGCGACAAACACCACGACCAGACCAATCACGGCGCGTAACAGGCGGTCGCGCAGTTCAATCAGGTGGGAGACAAAGCTTTCTGTCGGGGTCATGGGCGGTTTTTTCTTGGGTGTCAGGACGTACTATCGTCGGACGCTGTAGCGGCTGGCTTTTTAACACGTGGCTTACGTGCAGGTTTGGCTTTGGCAGGTGCTTCAACGGTTGCAGTTGTCTCTGTCTCAGCCTCAACTACTTTGTCTTTGCTGCTGCGTTTGCGCACAGGCTTGGGTGCCACCTCAGTCGCAACGCTATCAGGCTCTGGCGACATTGTTTCCACAGTGACTTTTTTGGCGCGAGGTTTGCGCGGTTTTTTAACCGGCGCAATCGCCTCGGCATCCATCACCGCTTCACCCTCGATTGTCACCGGCATGTTGCTGGCAGGTGGCAAGATGCTATGTTCAATATCTTGCATGCCTTGCTGCAAGCTGGATTGCACTTCTTGTTGCAAGTGCTGCAATTCGGCAAAACGCGACTCACGGTTGACCTCGTCTTTAACCTGCGCCACAAAGCGCTGCATACGGCCAAAAAAAGCGCCCGCGGTGCGGGCGACTTTGGGCAGTTTTTCCGGGCCGATGACTATCAATGCCACGACGGCAATAACCATCAGCTCTGAAAAAGAAATATCAAACACGCTAGCGCCTGATTATTTGTTTTTGTCGGACAACTCTTCAGGCTTGGACTCGGTTTTGCCTTCGTTCATGGCTTTTTTGAACTCGTTAACGGCACCACCGACATCACCACCGATATTGCGCAGCTTTTTGGTGCCAAAGACCAGCACCACAATAATCAGCACGATTAACCAATGCCACAGACTGAATGAACCCATCTCGCTCTCCTTTGTTGTGGTTTAGGCCACCGGGCCGCCACCCAATACATGCAAATGAATATGAAAGACTTCCTGCCCACCTTCGCGCTCGACATGCATGACGGTTTTAAAGCCAAACAGGCCTTGCTCAGCGGCCAGCTTGGGGGCCAGCAACATCATGCGACCCAGCAGACCCGCGTGGTCAGGCTGACAGGTTTTCAGCGTTTCGATATGTGCTTTGGGCACGATTAAAAAATGTACCTTGGCCTGCGGACGAATATCGTGAAAGGCAATCAGCTCATCGTCTTCATACAGGGTTTTGGCCGGAATACTGCCTGCCACGATTTTGCAAAAAATGCAGTCTGCACTCATTCTGTTCTGCTCGCTTTCTCGTCGATGCCAGACAAACCTTCGCGACGCGCCAGTTCGTTTAAAACGTCTTGTGCGTTCAAGCCAGCCTGACTGAGCATGACCAGCGTGTGAAACCACAAGTCGGCGGTTTCGTAGATGATTTCTTCCTGCTTGCCACCCTTGGCGGCAATAATGGTCTCGGTGGCTTCTTCACCGACCTTTTTCAGGATGCTGTCCATGCCTTTGGCATACAGCTTGGCCACATAGGAACTGGCCGGATCGGCACTTTTACGCGCCTCCAGCAATATCGACAAACGGTTTAAGATGTCATCACTCATGGTATATGGCTTTCGGGTCTTTGAGCACGGGTTCTACCGTCACCCAGTCATCGCCTTGTAGTTGCTGGAAAAAGCAGTTGTGGCGACCGGTATGGCAGGCAATGCCGCCCTGTTGTTCCACAGTCAGCAGCACCACATCGTTATCGCAGTCCAGACGAATATCACTGACGATTTGGGTATGGCCGGACTCTTCGCCTTTGTGCCACAGTTTGTTGCGTGAACGCGAGAAGTAGACGGCATGACCGGTGTCGCGGGTCAGTTGCAAGGCTTCGCGGTTCATCCAGGCAAACATGAGGATTTTGCCGCTGTCTTTTTCCTGGGCGATCACCGGCACCAGTCCGTCGGCATTCCATGCCACGTCATCCAGCCAGCTCATCGTACTTCTATCCCGTGTTGCGCCATGTAGTCTTTGGCCTGCTGCACGGTATATTCGCCATAGTGAAAGATACTGGCAGCCAGTACCGCATCGGCACCGCCCAACGTCACGCCTTCGACCAAGTGCTGCAAGTTACCCACACCACCGGAGGCGATCAGCGGCACATCCACGGCATCACTGATGGCTTTGTTGAGCGGGTTGTTAAAACCGATTTTGGTGCCGTCACGGTCCATGCTGGTCACCAGCAGTTCGCCAGCCCCCAGACTGACCATTTTTTGCGCCCATTTGACCGCATCCAGACCGGTGGCATTGCGACCACCATGGGTAAACACTTCCCACTCAAAAGGCTGGTTATCCACCTTTTTGGCATCGATGGCCACCACGATACACTGCGAGCCAAAGCGGCCAGCGGCGTCTTCCACCACTTGCGGATTCAGCACGGCGGTGGTGTTGATGCTGACTTTATCAGCACCGGCGTTGAGTAAGCGACGCACGTCTTCGACCTTGCGCACACCACCACCGACGGTAAGTGGAATAAACACCTGCTCGGCCACGCTTTCGATAATATGCAGTATCAGGTCGCGGTTATCTGAGCTGGCAGTGATGTCTAGAAAAGTGAGCTCATCAGCGCCTTGCTCGTTGTAGCGCTGGGCGATTTCCACCGGGTCACCAGCATCGCGCAGCTCAAGAAAATTGACCCCTTTGACCACACGGCCATCGGTGACATCCAAACAGGGAATAATGCGTTTGGCGCAGCCCATTATGCCGACAGTTCGTCCGCGAGCTGTTGTGCAGCGGCGAAGTTCAGCGTGCCTTCATAAATGGCGCGACCAGTAATGGTGCCCATGATACCTTCATCTTGTACTGCGCACAGTTTACGTACGTCGTCCAGATTGGTGACACCACCACTGGCGATGACAGGAATGGTCAAGGCTTGTGCCAGTGCCACCGTGGCTTCAATATTCACCCCGGTCAACATGCCGTCTCGGCCAATATCGGTATAGACGATGCTTTCAACACCATAGTCTTCAAACTTTTTGGCGAGGTCGATGACATCATGACCAGTCAGCTTGGACCAGCCATCCACTGCGACTTTGCCATCTTTGGCATCCAAACCAACCATAATCTGACCGGGGAACGCATAGCAAGCCTCATGCAAAAAGCCAGGGTTTTTCACTGCAGCCGTACCAATAATCACGTAACTGATGCCATCGTCCAAATAACGCTCAATGGTTTCCAGATCACGAATA
>CAYYBN010000022.1:11804-14339 GCA_964470225.1 uncultured Methylotenera sp.
ATCGATTTGATGGCCTGCTCATTGACCGGTTTACCGGCGAAAGCACCATTCAAATCTACCAGATGCAAACGCTTACCACCCTGATCTACCCAATGCCTGGCCATGGCGGCTGGATCCTCGGAGAACACGGTGGACTCTTCCATCAGACCTTGCTTTAAACGCACGCAATGGCCATCCTTCAAATCAATAGCAGGGATAATTAACATGTTGTTTTCTGTTGAAAAATAATGAATTCTGACAATCGCTGCCGAAAATCAACTCATGGTTTCCAGTTTACAAAATTACGCAAAAGTTGCAAGCCAGCCTCGGCGCTTTTCTCCGGGTGAAACTGCACTGCAAACACATTCTCACAGGCAATGGCACAGGTGTAGTCGAACGGATAAGCAGTGGTGGCCGCGGTCAATGTGGGGGCATTAGGAGCCACATAGTAACTGTGCACGTAGTAAAAGCGCGCTTGGTCTGCAATGTCTTGCCAAAGCGCATGTGGTTTGGATTGGCGAACCTGACTCCAGCCCATGTGCGGCACCTTTAGTTTTTTGCCATGTGTATCCAGCATTTGCTCGGCAGGAAAGCGTTTAACTACACCTTTGAACAAACCCAGACCTGTCGCATTGCCTTCTTCGGAATGCTCAAACAACATTTGCAAGCCGATACAGATACCCAGAAACGGTTTGTCTTGCGTGGCCTGAATCACCGATTGTCGCAGCGCACGAGCATCCAGTTCTCGAATACAGTCTGGCATGGCCCCTTGACCGGGAAAGACCACGCGCTCGGCATTGGCAATTTGTTGGGCATCACTAGTGATGCCCACAGACAGTGTCGGCGCCACCGCTTTAAACGCGTTAGCCACCGACCTTAAATTTCCCATACCATAATCAACGATGGCGACTTGCAAACGACTCATACCAGGGTTTGATCTTTGTAATCGCGTTTATAGCGTTCCTTTGGTGGACGGCATCATACCTGCCATTCGGGCATCCAACGTGGTTGCCATGCGCAGAGCGCGCCCAAAGGCTTTGAAGATGGTTTCGGCCTGATGGTGCGCGTTGTGACCTTTGAGGTTATCAATATGCAAGGTAACCAACGCGTGATTGACAAAACCCTGAAAAAACTCGTGAATCAAATCCACATCGAGTTCTCCGATCATGGCACGGGTAAATGCACAGTTAAAAGTTAAACCCGGGCGACCGGATAAGTCAAGTACCACGCGGCTCAAAGCTTCATCCAACGGCACATAGCTATGTCCATAGCGGGTCAGGCCTTTTTTATCCCCTAACGCTTGGCTGAAGGCTTGTCCCAGCGTTATACCTATGTCTTCAACGGTATGGTGCCCATCAATATGTAAATCGCCTTTGGCCTGTATGCGCAGATCCATCATGCCATGGCGTGCAATTTGATCTAACATGTGATCAAAAAATCCCACACCAGTGTTAAGGTCAGATTGGCCACTGCCATCCAGATTGAGCTTGACCGTGATTTGCGTTTCTAATGTATTACGCGTGACTTCGGCTTGACGGGACATAACAGAAATTGAAAACTGCACCAGTTGTAAATACTAATATTTTACCGCATCTCATTGCACTCAGGTAAAAAAGCAAAGATAACAACGGCTTCAAAAAAAAAGCGACCATGATGGTCGCTTTTTTGTATCAGACAACAATCAAATACTTATTTTGCTTCGGCAGCAGGGGCAGCTTCAGCTGGAGCAGCCTCGGCTGGTGCGGCTTCTGCAGGAGCCATTTCAGCAGCGGGGGCCATTTCAGAAGCGGGTGCCATTTCAGAAGCTGGAGCAGCTTCGGTTGCTGCAGGCGCAGCAGCTTCTTCTTTTTTGCCCAACAGTGAAAATACCAGCACCGCAGCAACTGCAGCGATAATCCATGGCAGCAACTTATTGCCGCCTTTGGCACCAGCACCAGCACCATGAGCGATTTTAGTAATTTCTGCTGCAGCCGCTGCTGGATCGGCAGCACCGTAAATTGCAGCACCTGCAACCACAATGTCGGCACCTGCATCAACAACTTGTTTGGTGGTTGCCGCTTTCACACCACCAGCGACAGATACCTTGGCACCTGTTTTAAGGCCAGAGACCAGACCCAAGTCAGCGAATGGTGTTTGACCAGCCGCTTGCTGATCCAAACCAGTATGCACACCAATAATGTGCGCACCCAGTTTAACCACTTCTAATGTACGGGCTTTTTTGTCAGAGACGTTAATCAGGTCGATTTGCGCTTCTTTGCCGTATTTATTGGCAGCATCAATCACACCTTTGATGGTGCCGATGTCAGCCGTACCCAATACGGTACAAATATCTGCACCGGCTTTGTAGAATGGCTCAGCTTCGTAAAAGCCCGCATCCATGGTTTTCAGATCAACCAAGATTTTGTTGTTTGGAAACTTTGCGCGCAATGCTTTCAACAGTTCGATCCCGTTGTGTTTGATACAAGGGGTACCAATTTCCAAAATATCTACATGGGAAGCCACTTTGCTAGCCAATGCGATTGTTGCGTCAAAATCCAAAGAATCTAACGCCATCTG
>CAYYBN010000023.1:0-14321 GCA_964470225.1 uncultured Methylotenera sp.
CCGGACTGGGGGGCCGGGAAAGTCGCGTATTATCGCCGGTCGCGGCGAGAAAGCTGGTGAAGTGTTGATTCAGACCGCTTTTCCGCAACACCCGCTGTTTGCTGCCCTGCAACAGCACGACCACAGCAGCTACGCCAGCACCCTGCTGCAAGAACGTCAGTTATTGCAGTTTCCACCAGCCAGTCATGTCGCCATGGTCAATGCCGAAGCCGCCGATTACGCACTGGTTGAGCAATTTCTGGGGCAACTGGTCAGTGCAGCCCGCGACTATCTGCGCCAGCATGGCGATCAGTTCAGCCAGTTGCCGCTGGTGTTTGACCCGGTACGTCCTGGTATTGCCCGCCTTAACCGCATGGAACGCGGATACGTTATGCTGCAAGCCACACAACGCGCCGCTTTGCAACAATTACTGTCGGCTGCCGTCGCCTGGGCCAGACAACACCCGCTGCAATCCAGAATACGCTGGGTGGTGGATGTGGATGCGCAGTAATCGCCACCGCTTCTTTCATAGCCATTTCAGGGCGCACGCAGTAGAATAGCGCCTGTTCGCGGCTGTAGTTCAATGGTAGAACGCCAGCTTCCCAAGCTTGATACGCGGGTTCGATTCCCGTCAGCCGCTCCAAAGGAAATTCTTGATGGCAGATACCCCACCCACCGTATTAACGTTTGCCGCCACCGACCCCAGCAGTGGTGCCGGTGTGCAGGCCGATATCCTCTCCTTGTCCAGCATCGGCTGTTACCCGCTTTCGGTGATTACCGGCATCACCGTACAGGATACGGTGGGCGTGGAAAGCGTGATGCCGCTGGATGCTGACTGGATTAACGACCAGGCACGCAGCATTCTGGAAGATGTGTCCATCAATGCCTTCAAACTCGGCTTGCTTGGTAGTGTGGAAAACGTTGCCGTGATTGCCGAAATTGTTGCCGACTACCCCGATATTCCCCTCATCATCGACCCGATTCTGGCCTCGGGTCGCGGTGATGACCTATCCAACGAAGAGATGATGGCGGCCATGTGTGAACTGTTGTTCCCGCAAGCCACCCTGATTACGCCCAACAGTCTAGAGGCACGTCGGCTGGCGTTTTATGATGAAGGCGATGAAGTCAAACACAGCGCATTGGAAGAGTGTGCGCTGCGCTTGTTGGGCATGGGCAGCGAATATGTGCTGGTGACCGGCACCCATGAGCGTTCCCACGATGTGGTCAACAGCTTGTACGGCATGCTAACCAACGAGGCCCCCGGATTAATCAAAGACTACCACTGGGAACGCCTGCCCGGCAGTTACCATGGTTCCGGCTGCACACTGACCAGCGCCATTACTGCTTGTTTGGCGCACGGCCTGAGCATGGAAGAAGCCGTACATGAAGCACAGGAGTTCACCTGGCAAACCCTGCGGCATGCCTTCCGCCCCGGCATGGGCCAGTTTATTCCCGACCGTTTTTTCTGGGCTCGTGAGTCTGACGTGCAAGAAAAAGCCAGCGAGTTGCAACACTAAGTGAGTCACAAACTGCACGGGCTACGTGGCCTGTATCTGGTCACGCCAGATTGCGATGATACCGAGCGGTTATTGTCGCAAGTGGCACAGGCCTTGCAAGGTGGTGTGGCATTGGTGCAGTACCGGCACAAAACTGCCAGCGCGCAACTGGCGCACACCCAGGCTGAGGTACTGCTCAAGTTATGTCGTCAGGCCAATACCCCCCTGCTGATTAATGACCATGTATCGCTGGCGGCGGCACTCGATGCTGATGGCGTACATGTTGGCCAGCATGACAGTGCTGTGCAAGCGGCGCGGGCCGAACTGGGTGCTGAAAAAATCATCGGCACATCGTGTTATAACCAGCTAGCCTTGGCCATACAGGCCCAGGCCGATGGCGCCGACTATGCCGCGTTTGGCGCCTGCTATCCCTCCTCCACCAAACCTCATGCGCCGCGCGCCAGTGCTGAGTTATTTACGCAGGCCAGACAGGTGTTGCCGCTGCCATTGGTAGGCATCGGTGGCATTACGCTGGACAATGCCGCGCCGTTGATTGCGGCGGGGGCGGATATGCTGGCGGTGATTACGGATGTGTTTAGTGCGGAAGATATTACGGGGCGATGTCAGCAGTTTAATGCTTTGTTTTAAGGCTTTAAAACAGACCACCCTTTGTGATTACTCGTAAAGAGGGTTACTGGTTGTCCACGTATTACGAAGTTAGAGTTCTCTTAAAAATATTCTTTTGTTTTTTTGAATGCTGATTTAACGTCGGCGGGTTGGTTTCGCTGATTCGCTTTACGAACGGTTTCTTTTCGCCTGTAGGCGAGTCACTGTGCTTTGCTTGTCCAAAGCAAAGTAACCAAAAGAAAGGACACCCCAGCTTCCGCTTTTTCCTGCGTTGCTCGGCTTAGGACTTTCGTCCGTTGCTTTGCCAGACTTAGGTCGGGCGTCCATCGAACTCGCCCTGGCCGCTTGCACACTGCGCAAGCTGCCGCGGCGCTCAAACAGGCGATGGCCGAACCCTCCCGCTTCTCGTGCGCTATTGACTACGGCCGTTTCACTTAACATCGCCTTGCGATGTTAGCCTAGGTCGCAACAGACAGCGTTGCTGTCTTAGTTGTCGGCGCGGCAGATGGGGGCCCCACACCAACTGTGAGAGGTTGGTTGTCTATTACAGCAGCCTCTAAATACCAACAACCTAATATATCGCTTTGGTTTTATCTGCGTGTATCCGCGTTCATCTGCGGCCAATTAGTTTTTCTCTGTGTCCTCTGTGCTCTCTGTGGCGAATAGTCTTTGCGGTTATCTGCGTCCAACATTTGATTGCTCAAGCTAACGAGTCGCTTCAGGATGTTTGGTAGAATGTCACGACTATTATTGTTTACCCGGCGAACTTCTATGCATATTCACATCCTTGGTATTTGTGGCACGTTTATGGGCGGCATTGCTGTGCTGGCCAAGGCTGCCGGGCACCGCGTGACCGGATGTGATACCAATGTTTACCCGCCCATGAGTACCCAGCTAGAAGCGCAAGGCATCGAGTTAATTGAGGGGTTTGACCCGGCGCAAACGGCGCTGAATCCGGATATGTATGTCATTGGTAATGTGGTCACGCGTGGCAATCCGCTGATGGAAGAAATTCTCAATCGCGGCCTAGCTTATATTTCTGGGCCACAATGGTTGGCCGAGCATGTGTTGCAGGGCAAGTGGGTACTGGCGGTGGCGGGGACGCATGGCAAGACCACCACGGCCTCTATGCTGGCGTGGGTGCTGGACTATGCCGGATTGGCACCGGGATTTTTGATTGGTGGTGTACCGGAGAATTTTGGTGTGTCGGCGCGTTTGCCGCAAACACCGCGGCAGGATGCCAACTCTACCTCGCCGTTTTTTGTGATAGAGGCGGATGAGTATGACACGGCGTTTTTTGACAAGCGCTCCAAGTTTGTCCATTACCGCCCGCGCACGGCTGTGCTCAATAATCTGGAGTTTGACCATGCCGATATTTTTGAAGACCTGGCGGCCATCGAAAAACAGTTTCATCATCTGGTGCGCACCGTGCCGCAACAGGGGCTGGTGGTCGCCAATCAGCAGGACAGTCTGGACCGTGTGCTGGCCAGAGGTTGCTGGAGTGGGCTGGAGCGGATTGATAGCGCAGCGGGTTGGCAGGTACGCAATGTCGATGTGCAGGGACGGTTTGATGTATTTTTGAATGGCGAGCGTCAGGGCAATGTCAGCTGGGACTTGCTTGGGGAACATAACCGTAACAATGCGCTGGCGGTGATTGCGGCGGCGCGGCATGTTGGAGTTGCGCCTTGTATTGCCATCGAGGCGCTGGGCGAGTTTAAAAACGTCAAACGCCGTATGGAAGTCAAAGGCGTGGCCAATGGCATCACGGTCTATGACGACTTTGCCCATCACCCGACGGCGATTGCCACCACGGTGGCCGGTTTGCGTGCCAAGGTCGGTCAGGCGCGCATACTGGCGGTGCTGGAGCCACGATCCAACACCATGAAGCTGGGTGTGATGAAAGATGCCCTGCCAGGCAGTTTGGCCGAGGCGGATACGGTGTTTTGCTATGCCAACAATCTGGGTTGGGATGCGGCGGCTGCCTTGGCACCCATGCAAGCCAACGCACAAACCTTCGCCGAACTGGATACGCTGGTGGCAGCCGTGGCGGCCAAAGCGCAACCCGGTGACCATGTGCTGGTGATGAGTAATGGCGGTTTTGGTGGCGTACACCAAAAACTGTTGCAGGCCTTACAGGCCTAACATCTATGACGCTGATGGCGCGATTCCGTCACCGTTCTCCGCTGTTCTGGGCCTTGTGGCTCTCGGTGTTGGTGCATGCCGTGTTGCTGACGCTGCACTTTGAGCCAGAGCTAAAAAAACTCAAAGATCAGTTGCCCACGCTCGAAGTCATGTTGGTCAACACCAAGGGTGCACGTGCACCGGAAAAGGCCGATGCGCTGGCGCAAGCCAATCTGGACCGTGGCGGCAATACCGATGAAAAACGGCAGATGAAAAGTCCATTACCGACCATGCGTCAGCTCCCCAGCAGTCAGCAGCCACCCACCCAAATCAACCTGCAAACCCCGACAGCCTCGCCGCAGCAGGATGGCACACTGACACAGGAAAAGCAGCGTGTGGCACAGTTAGAGCAGGAGGCGCAGGCCTTGCTTACCCAGTTAAAACAAGGGCCTATATTGCCCACTTTACAAACCCTGCCGCTTAAGCAACAAGCCAGTTCAGCACCTAGCATCCATCCACAGGCTGAACAACCGCCCATGCGCGACCGCGTGCAAACCACCCGTTTGCAGGAAATGGCCGAGTTGGAGGCTATTATTGCCAAGCGGCAAGAAGCCTATGAGTCTAGACCCAAGCGTCAGTTTATCGGCGCCCGTACGCGTGAATACCGCTTTGCCAGTTATGTTGAGCAATGGCGACAGCAAGTGGAACGGGTTGGCAATCTCAACTACCCCGTTGCAGCACGCACCCGTAAGCTGCATGGACAACTGCAACTGACAGTGTCTATTCGCGCTGATGGTAGTATCGAAGAGGTCAAAATCAACCGCAGCTCCGGTATCAAGTTGCTGGATGAGGCCGCTCGCCACATTGTGCAGATGGCAGCGCCTTATCAGCCGTTTCCTCAGGCCATACGCAATGACACCGATATTTTAAGCATCACGCGTACTTGGAGTTTCACACAGCAAGATGAAATGCTGACAGAATAACGGCTGTTACATACCTTGCGTTTTTCTCGTTCAAATCGTTTTTAAATTGAGTCCGCACCCCCATGAGCCATTTTCAATACCATGTGTTTTTTTGTTTGAACCAGCGCGAGAACGGTGAGGATTGCTGCATGCCCAAAGGTGCTGAAGCCGCGTTTGACTACATGAAATCTAAAGTGAAAAAGCTGGGCCTGGCTGGTGAGGGTAAGGTGCGCATTAATCGCGCCGGGTGTCTGGACCGTTGCAGCATGGGCCCGGTGATGGTGGTGTATCCGCAAGCCGTGTGGTACACCTTTGTTGATGAGAGTGACATCGATGAAATTATCGAAAGCCATTTGCAGCAAGGCAAACTGGTTGAACGCTTGCTGGTTTAGTGGTTTGTCAAATGCTGCTGCACTGGTGTAAACGGGGATTGCAAGGGCTGCTTGCTGGCAGTCTGGTCGCCTTACTGGCCCTGCTGGCCTGGGTGTGGCAACCGCTAGATCAGCAAGCCTGGCGGGTCAAATTACCGGGGACTGGTGGTCTGGCGGTACGGGTGGTGCCGGTATTGATGCTGGCCACCTCGTCACCGGGCAGATGGTTGCTCGATCGTCGTGCGTTTAGCCTGCATCATGGCGATATTCAGCTGTATGACCAACATGGTTTGCGCGTACACTGTCGGCAATGCTGGCTGCAAGCGCAGAGCATCAGCGATAAACCGTTGGTCATTCCCAGCGTAGAATTGTGGATACACATGCAGCAGCATCAGTTTCAGGGTTGGCTCAAGGCCGGTGATGCGCAGCACCCGTTTCAAATCCGTTTTGATGGTTGGGCCAGCATGCGGCGCGTGCGTTTGAACTGGCGCTTGGCAGCCACGCCGCTGACTACCCTGTTACGACCGTTACAACCCCACTCTGCTGCCATTGCCAAAGCCCATGTTGGTGGCTGGCTGACCGCTACCGGAAAGTTACGCTGGCCCAAGCCTAGCTGGAGCGCTCAGCCCGAACTGCATGCATTAACTGTGAGCGGACTCGACATCTCTGCCGCTACCCGACAACCTATCCACTATGATTGCCCTTTGCTGGATGAAAATCGCCACCCGGAAAAAATGCAGTGGCTACCTGCCGATAAACTGGGCCGATGGCTGCCGATGGCGGCGATTATTGCTGAAGATGCCGAGTTCAGGCATCACCCCGGCTATTTGTTGGGTCAAATGCAGCAGTTGCTCGGCAAGCAAAGTGCCGACAAAGTGGTGGGTGGCAGTACCATTACCCAGCAACTGGCCAAATACCTGTTTACCAACGGCGAGCGCACCTGGAAGCGCAAAATCGAAGAGTTGCTGTATGCCGTACAACTGGAGTCTACGCTGGATAAAACGCAGATTCTCACGCTGTATCTCAATACGGTAGACCTGGGTCCCGGCCTGTGCGGCGTGCATGCCGCTGCCACCTATTATTTTAATTTACCCGCGCAGCAATTGAGCCCACTCCAAGCAGCCTGGCTGGCTGGCATCATTGCTAACCCACACCGTGCCTGGAAGCAGCAATATCAGGCCCAACAACCGGATACGCGGCGTGCTGAACGTATTTTGCAATACATGCCGCCCAGTGCGCGCAAGCATCCGGGGACATTGAATTTTCGACCTTTATCCAATCAGCCGTAGGCACCTCAGCTGACACAACAAGTGTTTGCCGGTCATTTCCATTACAATGACGCTTTATCGCTTTATCAGAGACGACGGTTTTGTCTACACTCAAACTCAACAAATCCCCTGCCACTCCGGATCAAAACCAGGCCGATGTCCCCGCCAAACCTGCGACGCGTAAGCCGGTGCGTGCAGCAGCGCCAGAATTACGTGACCGCAGCAAACCACCAGCAAAAAAGCCAGCGCCCGTGGCCAAGGAAAACTCGACACAGCGCACACGAAAAGACCGTGCTATAGATGGCGAAAGAGTGGCTGACAGACACGCACAGGCGAACAGCGCCCCACGTGGCAAAACACAAGAACGTGGCGGTCAACGTGCGCCGCTTGAGATGTCAAATGCAAGACTTTCGTCATCTGTGCAGTCAACGCCACGGTCTGCCGGAAAGCCAGCGCAGCAAGCACGGCCAAACCGAGAGCATATGGATGGCCGTGATCGCGCGGAACGCCGTGAATACGCGCCACGACAGACGCGCACAGTGACCACTGCGATGCCGAATGCGGAAAGCAGCCAGCCACGCTTATCCAAAGTCATGGCTGACCGTGGCCTGTGCTCACGTCGTGAAGCTGATGACTGGATTGTGAATGGCTGGGTCAAGGTCAATGGCGAAATTATCGACACCCTGGGCACACGCATAGACCAGAATGCCGAGATTATCATCAGCACCTATGCCAAAGAGCATCAGGCGGAGCATGTCACCATTCTGCTGCACAAGCCCGTCGGCTATGTCAGCGGGCAAGCTGAGGACGGCTACGAGCCAGCGGTGGTTCTGGTTACTCCCGACAACCAATGGTCAGAAGACCCGACCCAACAACCGTTCCGCAGAGGTTTTTTGCATGGCTTGGCGCCGGCCGGTCGTCTGGATATTGACTCCACCGGTTTGTTGGTGCTGACGCAGGATGGTCGCATTGCTCGCAAACTGATTGGCGATGATTCCAGCACTGAAAAAGAGTATTTGGTGCGGGTGGAAGGTGCGCTGAGTGCCAATGGGCTGGCTAAACTGAACCATGGTCTGAGTCTGGATGGTGTGCAGCTAAAACCGGCCAAAGTGTCCTGGCAGAACGAAGACCAGTTACGCTTTGTGCTGCGGGAAGGCCGCAAACGGCAGATTCGCCGGATGTGTGAGCTGGTGGGCTTGAAAGTGGTTGGGTTGAAACGGATTCGGATTGGGCGCATTGCGTTGGGGAAATTACCGCCGGGGCAGTGGCGGTATTTGGGAGAGCATGAGCGGTTTTGATCACAGATTTTTTCTTCTCTGTGTCCTCTGTGCGCTCTGTGGCTAAAAAAGATTCTTTTGTTTTTTGATGGTTGGTGGATTTTAACGTCGGCGGTTAGTTTTAGTTTTTTTATTGATTGATACGTTCCATTTCGCCTGTAGGCGAGTCACTTTGCTTTGCTTGTCCAAAGCAAAGTAACCAAAGGAAAGGACACCCCAGCTTCCGCTTGATTTCTGCGTTGCTCTGCTTAGGACTTTCGTCCGTTGCTTTGCCAGACTTAGCCAAGCGGTCGCGAAACTCGACCTGGCAGCTCACACAAGGCGTGAGCTGCTGCGGGACTCGAACAGCCGCTCCCTTCATCTTGTTTTGGCTGCGCTATTGACTACGGCCGTTTCACTTAACATCGCGTTGCGATGTTAGCCTACGTCGCAACAGACAGCTTTGCTGTCTTAGTTGTCGGCGCGGCAGATGGGGCCCGAAAACCAATGAGCGCCAACACTTATGGATTGAATAGAAGGCATTTAAGTTTTAAGCCGTCCAAATTTCTACACTGAGAGCTTGGCGAGATAAATCCCATACCGTGATGGCTGGGTGCCCTCTTTTTGGTTACTTTTTTGGGGCAAGCAAAAAAAGTTACTCGCCGAAAGGCGAAATAATATTCAAACAATCAATGAGGAGCACCATAATGGGATTATTCGATAGTGTAGCTGGCGCCATGATGGGAAAGATGATGGGCGACAAAGGCCCTTTGGCAGAATTGGCGATGGCGTTGTTTCAGCAGTATGGTGGCCTGCCGGGGATATTGCAGACGCTGAAAAACAATGGCTTGGCCGAGCAGGTGGATTCATGGGTGAGTACCGGCAGCAATTTAAACGTGAACGCGCAGCAAATTGGCGCGGCCTTGGGCAGTTCGGTGCTGGCTGGCATCGCGACTAAGCTGAATATGACCAATGACGAGCTCAGTCAGAAAATTGCCGACTATTTGCCGGATGTGGTGAATCAGCTAACGCCGAATGGCGTGGTTGAGAATAACCCGGCGCTGCTGATGTCGCGCTTGATGGGCATGTTGAAATCCTGATTTTGAGCGCTGTCCACGACCTAAACAGTGACTAGGCAAGCAAAATCTGCAAGGCTAAGTCACACAGTAACGGGCGCGATACGCCTCTACTGCCGGAAAATATTGTGCCAACGTGCTATTGCCTTGCAGATAGGCAAACAGATCGGCCAGTTTGGCGATGCTCACCACCGGCATTTGATTAGTCTGCTCCACTTCTTGCACGGCGGATAACTCACCCAGGCCTTTTTCTTGTCTGTCTAGCGCGATACTCACAGCATAAGGTGTCGCCCCGGCCTGACGTATCAGGTCCACTGATTCACGGATTGAGGTGCCGGCGGAAATCACGTCGTCAATAATCAGCACCCGGCCCTTGAGCGGCGCACCCACCAGCGTACCACCCTCGCCATGGTCTTTGGCTTCCTTGCGGTTGTAGGCATAGGGGTAATTCTTGCCCATGCGGGCAAAGGCGATGCTGATGGCGGCCACCAGCGGAATGCCCTTGTAAGCCGGGCCAAACAGCATGTCAAACTGCAAACCAGACTGTACAATGCTTTGCGCGTAGAACTCACCCAGTTTGAGCAGACTTTCGCCATCGTCAAACAAACCGGCATTGAAAAAATACGGGCTCAAGCGGCCAGCTTTGGTTTTAAATTCGCCAAAGCGCAACACCTGTTTGTGGATGGCAAAGGCAATAAAATCGGCACTGAGTGGGTTGGCAGTCATTTTAAAAAACAGAAAGTATAGTAACAATGCGCATTATAACCTTGAACCTCAACGGCATACGGTCAGCCTGCAACAAAGGCTTTCTGCCCTGGCTCGCCCATAGTGGCGGCGATATTGTCTGTTTGCAGGAGCTTAAAGCCCAGGCAGGCGATATGCAGCCGGAGATGTTGCAGCCGACGGGCTATCACGGCTATTTTCACTACGCCGAGAAGAAAGGCTACAGCGGGGTTGGCATTTACAGCAAACAAGCGGCTGACCAGGTCATTGTCGGACTGGGTGATGCGGGCATCGATGCTGAAGGGCGCTATCTGGAATGCCAATATGGCAAACTGAGTGTGGTGTCTTTATACCTGCCCAGCGGTTCTAGCGGTGAGGAACGCCAGCAATTCAAGTTTCAGGTCATGGCTCGCTTTATGCCACATCTGGAACAACTCATGCACTCTGGCCGCGATGTGGTCATCTGTGGCGACTGGAATATTGCGCATCAGGAAATCGACCTGAAAAACTGGAAAGGCAATAAAAAAAATTCCGGTTTTTTACCCGAAGAACGGGCGTGGATGGGCGATATATTGCAGCGGGTGGGCTGGGTGGATACCTACCGCAAACTGTATCCGGACACCACGGATGAATGTTATACATGGTGGAGTAACCGTGGGCAGGCTTGGGCAAAAAATGTGGGGTGGCGCATTGATTATCAGCTAGCGACGCCAGCATTAGGCGCAAAAGCAATGGCAGCAAGCGTGTATAAGACAGAGCGGTTTAGTGACCATGCACCCTTGATAGTGGATTATACGGATTGATTCAGTGAGGTTTTTAGTTTGTTGTGATAGTACTTTCCGTCACTCTGGCTTAGGCTCAAATCAAGGCGCTAAAGTAGGTGCTTTTCAGTAAAGGTACCGAATGAAACAAGTGTTTTTTTCGCCTCACGGCGAGTTACTTTTTTTGCTTGCCCCAAAAAAGTAACCAAAAAGAGGGCACCCAGCCATCACGGCCTGCGGCTCCCTTGATTTCATTACTCGTCAGTCGCGGTTGCAGAACTCAACCTGGCAGCTTACAAAAAACGTAAGCTGCTGCGGGATTCAAACAAGCTGCAACCTTATTCCGCCTGCCAAGCAATGAAATCAAGCGTGATGGGATGGGATTTATCTCGCCAAAGTCACAGCGTAGAAATTTGGACGACTAAAAACTCGAATTCTTTCTCTTCAATCCACAGGTGGTGGCGTTCAATAGTTTTCGGGCCCCATCTGCCGCGACGAGCAACGCAGGAATCAAGCGGAAGCTGGGGTGTCCTTTCCTTTGGTTACTTTGCTTTGGACAAGCAAAGCAAAGTGACTCGCCTACAGGCGAAAAGTAACCTCTCCTAAAAGAAACTGCTAAACCAACCCGCCGACGTTAAACTCACCAACCATCAAAAAATCACAAGAATATTTTTAGCCATAGAGAATTGATTGGACTCAGAGCAACAGTCATTAGCTTAAAAAAAGAAACATGCCTCACATGCGAGGTCTAGCCTTCCCGCCAAGGCGCGACCTTAAACAACAACACCATCCCCGGCATCGCCAGCAAGGTACACACATAAAAAAACTGCTGCCAGCCCAAAGCTTCAACCATACCGCCAGTCAGTGAATTAAACACTGAGCGCGGTACAGCACTCAGGCTGGTAAACAAGGCCAACTGGGTGGCGGTATAAGCCGGGTTGGTTTCACGCGCCATGTAGGCCACATAGGCCACTGTCCCCAGCCCGACGCCAAACGCTTCAAAGCCAATCACAAACCCCAGCAAGCTGCGTTCGGTCGCGCCAATGTCGGCAAATGGCCCGCTTTGCGCCAGCGAGGCAAAGCCCAGAATAGACAAGGCTTGCACCACACCAAACACCCACAAGCCACGGTTAATGCCCAGTTTGAGCATCCATAATCCACCGACAAATGCGCCGACAATCTGCATCACCAGGCCGCTGCCTTTGGCAATGGCGCCAATATCGGTTTTGCTAAAACCCATGTCCAGATAAAACGGTGTTGCCAGTGCGGTGGCCATGCTGTCGCCTAGCTTGTAGAGCAGAATAAACAGCAGCACCCACAAGGCATGCTGCCAGCCGCTGCGCTGGATAAATTCTTTAAAGGGTTCGACCACCGAGGCCAGCAGGGTTTTCGGCGCGGTCAGGTTGGCAGGCTCCTGCGCCCACAGGGTAAAGCCGATACCGGGCAACATAAACAGGGCGACGATAAAAAACACCTGCGCCCACGGCAAATGGTCAGCCAGAATCAGTGCCAGCGAGCCGGGAACCAGCCCGGCGATGCGATAGGCATTGACGTGTATGCTGTTGCCCAGCCCCAGTTCGGCATCACTGAGTATCTCGCGCCGGTAGGCATCAATGACAATATCCTGACTGGCCGAAAACAGCGCCACCAGTGTTGCCAGCAGGGCAATCGTAGCGATGTCTTGCTGCGGCTGAAATTGTCCTAACGCCACAATGCTCACCAGTAACGCCACTTGCGTGGCCAGTATCCAGCTGCGCCTGCGGCCAAATCGTGCCAGCAGGGTGTAGCGGTCCAACAGCGGCGACCACAGAAACTTCCAGGTATAGGGCAATTGCATAAAGGCAAATGCCGCAATGGTTTTAAGGTTCAGACCTTCGCTGCGCAACCAGGCGGGCAGCAGTTGTAACAGCAAATACAGCGGCAGGCCGGAGCTAAAGCCCAGCGCCACACACATCAGCATGCGGCGGGTGAGTAGGGTATGCAGGAATGTCATGGCTGCATTGTAAAGGCTTTTAATCGTAGCGATGCGCCAAAATAAAAAAAGTATGCCTGTAAAAAACTGCGTGTTAGAAGTATGTAACCCCTAATAGGTTACCAAACCGCTGTTTTAATAGCTATTAACAAGCGCATAGTGAGTTTAATTGGTCGAGGTTGTTGCTGAAACATAGCCATGATTGCGTCACACAGCTGTTTTGCCTCATTGTTTGAAAGCATTACTTCCTGATGCAAGCGCTGCTTAACATGGTTTTGTACTTTATGTTCGCAATCGGTTGGCAATTCATATCGATAGTTTGCGACAGCAACATGGTGTTGTTGTAAGGAAAAGCGCATCTGTTCAATATATTGTTGTTGAACGACTGACAGCCATTGATAGGTGGAATCAGCCAGCGCGTTGCAGCTCAATTGAACGATTTTTCCTTGACGCTTGCCTGCCATCATGCGGGCGACCAATTGCGTGAGTTGACTACCACCAGTAAGCCAGTGTGCTATCAGTCTACAAATTTCATTGGTATCGGTATCTATCAAGGAGTCACTAATGAAATAGGGTAAGTGATGGATGAAAAGATTGGGCACGCCATGCTCAGTGCTTATTTTTTGTACAACTTCAAACATAGATTCTGTGTTATTGCTATCGGTTCGGTAAAAAAAAGCCGTTCCTTGTTGGTCTCGAATGTCTAATACTATTTGTGCCAGGCGCTCGGTATGGGTGCCAAGCAAAATGATGCAGTTTCCCTGATGCGCCAAGCGCATGGCCAGTGTCGCGGTAATACTTCCCACGCCACCGTAAATTAAAATCACCGAATTTTTAATCTGCATACATTACTTCCCAAGCAATGAGTGAATAGGTAACCAAGGTGGCTGCCTTGTTGCCAGCCACCTTGGTTGCTATTACATTGAGTAACGTCCTTTCCAATCTACGACATACTCAGTGGGTGAGGTGAAATAGCCCGTGTAGTCGCCGCCACCCTTAATGCCCGAAAATTTGCCAGTACCCTTGATGTATTCCCATTTGCCTTTGAACGAGGTCATGGGGGTGTTGTCTTTCATCACAGTGCTGACAATGCCGCTCCATTTGGCAATAGTGCTGCCATCGCTGTTGCTGACAGTGTAATAGCCCTGATGGTTACCGTTACCCATGTAGAGTTGGGCCACCTCCTGATTAAGCACCTTGGCGCCATTCATAGAACTGTTACTTTTCAGCGTGCCCTGCGATTCTGCTTTAATCAGCATATTGCCTTCAGCATCATTGATGTTGGTGGCATCTTGTTTGACATATGATTGGGTAGAAACGCCACTGATATTGCCTGAGTCGGCGTGTGCAGCCGTGCCCAATGTCAGTAGTACAAATGTGAGGATGGTGGCTGGCTTATTTAATGATTGTTTCATGCTATGCTCCTTAGCGATTAAAAAGTTTTAAACTTTCACAACCTGAACACCTACATGTTGGCGTCGGGATGTGATGGAAGTATTCTGCGTTTTGTTGTTATTGCCAGTAAGTTAATAACAGTTAGTAACCTTCAGGAACGTTAGTTTCAGTAGAGAAGAATGTGTGATGGAATGGACGGATGCTGACAAAACAGCCATCTATGCGGCGTTTTCAGAATTGCTGCAAAGCGCACCGTTTGCTGGTGCGCTTAAACAGCAAAAACTACTCTCTTATTTGTTTGAATACAGTCTTAC